>NZ_JBFTRT010000144.1:0-9618 GCF_056399685.1 Pedobacter sp. 01N416 | reverse complement strand
AATCAGTGCTAATCCGGCAGTAGGTTATACATCTGATTTGTTGGTGGCTTTGGGTGGTACTGTACTCCTAGCCGAGTTCCCTGAACTTTGCGGCGCAGAACAACAGTTAATCGACCGCACAAAAGACGAAACCGCAGCGCGTAAATTCATTCAATTGATGACTGCTTACAATCAATCTGCAGAAAATGTAGGCTCTGGATTTTTCATGAATCCATCGCCYGGAAATATAAAAGATGGTTTGATTACCGATGCGATTAAGAGTACTGGTGCAGCCAAAAAAGGCGGAACATCGCCAGTGGAAGATGTATTAGATTATACTGAGCCTGCTACAAAACCAGGATTAAACTTAGTTTGTACTCCCGGAAATGATGTTGAGGCTACTACAGGAAAAGCAGCGTCTGGAGCAACATTAATCTTGTTTACAACAGGCTTGGGTACGCCAACAGGAAATCCTGTTTGCCCTACCATCAAGGTTTCAACCAATAATGCATTAACCAAACGCATGGGCGATATTATCGATATCAACTGTGGGCCAGTAATCGAAGGCGAAAAAACCATCGAACAAATGGGAGAAGATATCCTGGAGTATTGCATTAAAGCAGCTAGTGGCGAAGTAATTCCTAAAGCGGTATTGCTTAATCAGGATGATTTTATTCCATGGAAACGGGGAGTGAGCCTTTAGTGAGTCTGGAGTGGTAAGTCCGAAGTCGTGAGTCTTGGAGCCTTATTCCGTGGTCTGTGTCCTCACAGACCACCAAGGGAATAAAACATAAATTGAGTTCCGATCTGTGAGGACACAGACCGGGGATAAATAGAAAATGAATAGATAAGCGTTTTGATCATCTCAAATCTCTTATCTCAAATTACATAGCATGAAACCTTTTTTAGACGAAAATTTTCTTTTGCAAAGCAAAACTGCTGAAAAGCTTTATCACAATTTTGCAAAATCATTGCCGATTATCGACTACCATAATCACCTTATTCCAGAKCAGATTGCAAATAACACTCAATTTGCCAACATCAGTCAGGTTTGGCTTGCTGGCGATCATTACAAATGGAGAGCGATGCGTGCCAATGGTGTTGATGAAAAATACATTACAGGTGTAGGATCTGACTATGAAAAATTTGAAAAATGGGCAGAAACTGTTCCCTATACTTTACGTAATCCTTTATACCACTGGACACATCTGGAACTTCAACGCTATTTTGGTATAACTGATTTACTTTCTGGTAAAACGGCACAGAAAATTTTCGACGAATGTTCTGCAAAATTGCAGACACCTGAATATTCTGTACGTGGTTTGCTAGCCAAAATGAATGTAGAAGCCGTTTGTACTACCGATGATCCTTTGGATAGTTTAAACTATCACCAACAATTGGCAAGAGAAGGCGCAAACCTTAAAATGTTGCCTGCCTTCCGCCCGGATAAAGCGATGAACAGTGACRATATTGAAGGTTTGAATGAATATATTGACAAATTGGAAAGTGTTGTAGATAAAACAATCAGTAGCTTTCAGGATTATATTGATGCTTTAAAAAGCCGTCACGATTACTTTGCGGCAAATGGCTGTTCAGTTTCTGACCATGGTTTAGAGCAGATTTATGCTGAAGATTATACAGAAGCAGAAATTGCATCAATTTTCGACAAAATCCGCAGTAAACAACATATTTCTTACGAGGAGAACCTGAAATTTAAATCGGCCATGCTGATTTATTTTGCAGAATGGGATCACGAAAAAGGTTGGGTGCAACAGTATCATCTGGGTGCATTGCGTAACAACAATGCCCGGATGTTAAGGCAGTTAGGACCTGATACCGGTTGGGATTCTATCGGCGATTTTAGTCAGGCCCGAATGCTTTCTAAATTCTTAAACCGTTTGGATAATCAGGATAAACTGGCAAAGACCATTATCTATAACCTTAATCCGGCTGATAATGAATTAATTGCAACGATGATCGGAAACTTTAACGATGGTTCGGTTGCGGGTAAAGTGCAATTTGGTTCGGCATGGTGGTTTTTAGATCAGAAAGATGGCATGATCAAACAATTAAACGCATTATCAAACATGGGGCTGCTAAGCCGTTTGGTGGGTATGCTTACCGATTCGCGAAGTTTCCTTTCTTTTCCTCGTCACGAATATTTCAGAAGGATCGTTTGTAACCTCTTTGGAGAAGATATTGAGAACGGCGAATTACCTAACGACTTGGAGTGGGTTGGCAAAATTGTTCAGGATATTTCGTACTTTAACGCAAAAAATTACTTTAAATTTTAACCAAAATAGGGCTTTAAAGAGGTATTTCGTTGGAATCAAATCATTTCAATCGTTTTCCTTCCATTTTCATACCGTTGCAGAAAACAGCATGAAATACGCCGATTAGATACAAAAATGAGCACCCAAATATTCGCTTCATCAAAAAAAGGAGAAAAAGTTTTAAGCTTTGGTGAAATACTTTTGCGCATCTGTCCCGATATGGACGGCCAGTGGTTAAAAGAAAATAAACTACCATTTTATGTGGGCGGTGCAGAGCTCAATGTAGCAACAGCGCTGGCACTTTGGAATGTTCCTTCAACTTACTTATCGGCTGTGCCTGATAATTCGGTAACCAGAGAGATTGTAGATTATCTGGATGCACGGAACATTGATACCACACCAATGGTTTATCATGGCGAACGTTTGGGGTTATACTATCTTCCGAAAGGGAAAGACCTTAAAAATGCAGGCGTAATTTACGATAGGGCAAATTCGGCCTATGCCGATTTAAAAGTTGGCCAAATTAACTGGGATGAAGTTTTTGAAGGTGTGAGCTGGTTTCATTTCAGCGCCATTTGCCCGGCAATAAATCAATCTATTGCTGATGTTTGCTTAGAAGCTTTAAAAGTGGCAAGTGCGAAAAATATTACCATTTCGCTCGATTTAAACTATCGCGCCAAGCTTTGGAAATACGGTAAAGATCCGATTGATGTGTTGCCCGAACTGGCTCAGTATTGCACGCTGATTATGGGCAATGTGTGGGCCGCCAATAAAATGTTGGGCACTGCACTTCACGAAGATTTAACACCAACTGAGGGTTATGCAAAGGAAACGTTACTGCAACAGGCAACAGATACTTCTAAAGAAATATTAAGTTTGTTTCCGTCTTGCAAGGCGGTTGCAAATACCTTTAGGTTCGATCATGGCAAGGGCATCAGGTATTATACTGCCATTTATACTGCTGATGAATTAACAGTTTCTGAAGAATATGTTTCAGAAGAAATTTTAGATAAGGTAGGTAGTGGCGATTGTTTTATGGCCGGTCTGATTTATGGCTTTTACAACCAACTATCGGCCAAAGAAACCTTAAATTTTGCCACCGCAGCAGCATACGATAAATTATACATTCCAAGCGATGCTACAACCAGTACTGTAGCCGATATAGAAAAAAGAATAATACGCAATGATTAGCAACAAGCACAAAATTTTAGATGCCATTTTAGAGCAGGGCATGTTACCCCTTTTTTACCAGGATAGCGAATCGGGTAGCGTAGAAATATTACGCACTTTGTATAAAGCCGGCGTTCGTGTTTTTGAATATACCAACCGAGGTAAATCGGCCCTGCCGAACTTTAAAAAGTTGAAAGAAATCCGTGATGCTGAAATGCCCGATCTTTATTTGGGAATTGGAACGATTAAAACTCCTGCCGATGCAAATGCATTTATCGAAGCTGGAACAGATTTTATTGTAGCACCGATCGTAAATCCGGCAGTTGCCGAAATTGCAAACAAAATTGGTATGCTATGGATCCCTGGCTGTATGACCCCGACTGAAATCAGTGTCGCTCAAGAGCACAAAGCCATGCTGATCAAAATTTTCCCTGCCAATATTTTAGGCCCCGAATTTATTTCATCAATTAAAGATCTTTTCGCCGGACAGCTGTTTATGCCAACTGGTGGCGTAGAAATTAATGCCGACAACCTAAAAACTTGGTTTAAGTCAGGCGTTTGTGCCGTAGGTATGGGCAGCAAATTAATCAGTAAAGATGTGATGAGCAAAGGTCTTTACGAGGAGTTATTCGACAATACAAAACTAGCGCTTGACTTAATTCAGCAGAGCAAATAAATCTAACACACACTAACCAAATGAACCAAACGAAAATAGGCAAATACAGATGGACCATATGCGCACTTCTGTTTTTCGCTACTACAGTAAATTATTTAGATAGACAAGTTTTAAGTTTGCTATCTAGCAAACTCGAAGCGGAGTTTAACTGGACAAATTCAGATTACGCAAACATAACAGCAGCTTTTCAATTCGTTTATGCTATATCAATGCTTTTTGCTGGACGAATAATAGATAAGTTGGGAACCAAATGGGGATATGCAATTGCAATAATTGTTTGGTCACTGGGCGCCATCCTGCATGCCAAAGCTATTCCTGTAGGAGAGGCCGTTTCATCAATTTTTGCGTTAGTTGGAATCACAAGTATATCGGTATCTGTACTGGGCTTCATTGTTTCTAGAGCTGTTTTAGGTTTTGGAGAATCTGGAAATTTTCCGGCAGCAATTAAAGCAACAGCAGAATATTTTCCTAAAAAGGAACGTTCCTTTGCAACAGGAATCTTTAATTCAGGAGCAAACGTTGGTGCAATTCTAGCTCCTGCTACTGTGCCATACATTGCTGAAGCGTGGGGTTGGGAAACTGCATTTTTAATTATAGGAGCAGCAGGCTTTTTCTGGCTAATATTTTGGTTTATTTTTTATGATAAACCTGAAGAACAAAAGCGTTTATCTAAAGCTGAATTGGAGTATATTCTATTAGACACAGATCAAAAAGTTATTGTTCCATCAGAATCTGAAACTGAAGCAAAAAAGGTTTCATGGTTTAAATTATTAGGATATAAACAAACTTGGGCTTTCACGTTTGGAAAGTTTATGACAGATGGTGTTTGGTGGTTCTTTTTGTTTTGGCTTCCTTCATATTTAAAGGCCCAGTATGGAATGGAAGGAACATCAATATCGTTCCCACTTTTTGTACTTTACAGTATGACAATGATTGGTAGTATTGGTGGCGGGTGGTTTCCTGCGTATTTCCTTAAAAAAGGATACAATGTTTATGAAGGCAGAATGAGAGCAATGTTCGTAATTGCATTATTTCCTTTAGTGGTCTTACTTGCTCAACCTTTGGGGCACTATACTTTTTGGATTCCTGTATTGTTAATTGGAATCGGAGCTTCTGCACACCAAGCTTGGTCTGCAAACATTTTTACAACAGTATCAGATATGTTTCCCAAAAAAGCAATTGGATCAATTATTGGAATTGGTGGTATGGCAGGAGGAATCGGAGGCGTAATAGTTTCTAAAGTTGGCGGTGCCCTGTTCGATCATTACAAGGGATTAGGACATATCCAAACTGGTTACACCATTATGTTTGCATTTTGTGCCATTGCTTATATTATTGCTTGGGTAGTAATGAAGACATTGGTGCCAAAAATGAAAACAATAGAACTGTAAATATTTAGAGCCAATTACTTTGGCTCTTTTTACAACAATAAATCTATACTTAAACTATAGACTTAACATTAATTTAACCCTAACAACAACCCAAATTGAGTACATCGCTAAACCTCGAAAGTATTTTCGTTGAAGAGAGCCAGATTCCAGATGAATTTAGGCTCAAGGAAGAAATCAATCAAAAAGAGTTTCTTTCAAATGGAGAGATGAAACCATGGAATGGACCATTTAATGAAGTGTTTTCTCCGGTATGCGTAAAAACCCCCGAAGGCTTAAAACGAAAGCATATTGGTAGTTTCCCTGTTTGTACAGAAAAAGAGTCGACAGAAGCTTTAGATGCAGCTGTAGCCGCTTATGATAACGGCCGCGGACAATGGCCGACTATGAGCGTTGCTGATCGGATTAGCTGCGTAGAAAACTTCACTCATAAAATGATTGAGCAAAAAGAAATTGTTGCGAAATTGATTATGTGGGAGATCGGTAAATCTTATGCCGATTCGGTTAAAGAATTCGACCGTACGGTTGAGTATATCTATGCCACTATCGATGCACTAAAGGATATCGACAGGCAATCGTCACGTTTTGAAATTGAGCAGGGAATAGTTGCTCAGGTACGCCGTTCTCCGCTGGGTGTGGTACTTTGTATGGGGCCATTTAATTATCCTCTAAACGAAACTTTTACGACGCTTATTCCAGCTTTGATTATGGGCAATACGCTTTTATTCAAACCACCTAAGCATGGTACCTTATTGCACTATCCTTTATTAGAGGCTTTCCGTTCCAGCTTCCCTAAAGGTGTTGTAAATACCATTTATGGCCGTGGCAATACCATTGTGCCAGGACTAATGAAATCAGGAAAAATTAATGTGCTTACCTTAATCGGATCGAGTAAAGTAGCCAACGAACTGAAAAAACTGCATCCTAAAGTAAACCGTTTAAGGGCAATTTTAGGTTTGGATGCTAAAAATGCAGCAATCATTACTAAAGATGCCAATCTTGATTTGGCGGTTTCTGAAACGGTTCTAGGTTCGCTTTCTTTTAACGGACAGCGTTGTACTGCGATTAAAATCGTTTATGTTCACCGCAGTTTAGCACAGGAGTTTCTAAAACGTTTATCTGCAGAAGTAGAGAAACTGAAATTTGGTATGCCATGGGAGAAAGGCGTAAACCTTACTCCGCTGCCTGAGCTGAACAAACCTGAATACTTAAAAGAATGTATTGATGATGCAGTTTCGCACGGCGCTAAAGTGATCAATAAAAATGGTGGACAAACCTTAGAAACTTTTGTTTATCCAGCCATTATGTATCCGGTAAACAGCAATATGAAACTATACCGCGAAGAGCAGTTTGGGCCGATTGTTCCTGTTGTTCCGTTTGATGATCTGGAAGAACCTATCGAATATTTAATTGGCTCTCCACACGGCCAGCAGGTGAGTATTTTTAGTAATAACGCGGCGGTAATTTCTTCATTAATTGATCCTTTGGTTAACCAGGTAAGTCGTGTGAACATTAACTGCCAGTGTCAACGTGGTCCAGATGCTTTCCCTTTTACCGGTCGTAAAGACAGTGCTGAAGGAACACTTTCTGTAGTGGATGCATTGCGTTCGTTCTCGATCCGTTCGTTGGTAGCAACCAAATTTACAGATGATAATAAAAAATTATTGAACGAAATTGTTAAAGGCGATGATTCGAACTTTTTAAGTACGAAATATATTTTTTAATAAGGATAATCGTCATTGCGAAGAGGAACGACGAAGCAATCTTAACACGAAGAATTAATTGTCGATTCTAGAAGATTGCTTCGTCGGCTGAAAAAGCCTTCTCGCAATGACTTTTTTTTTTAAATAGTTTTCTGTTTTTTCGGCGGTCGTCATGCTGAATTTATTTCAGCATCCAATATGCATGTAAAGATCATGAAATAAATTCAAGATGACGTGGTGATAATTATTTATAGTCCTCGTTTGTAACGAGGATTTGCGAGATCCGCATTTGTAATGCGGTACTGTTTATCGGCGATACAATCGCCTTTCTCATGCATCCTCGTTACAAACGAGGACGATAATAGCGCTATTTTACTTCAAACTCTTCACCAAGCTCAACTTTAGCTCTTTAATCCCTTTCACCACTAAACCGGCAATTTGTTTAGCACCTTCTGGACTTAAATGTGTATTATCTTTCTTGCCATTTGGGTAGTTCACATTTCCCGAATCAACATAATTGAATAATTTAATGGATGGCTCTTCACCTAAGCGGTTTAATAAACTTTCGGTTTTAACCAGCATATCAATTAAAGGAACACCTAAAGAATCGGCAACCTGGCGGGTAATGCGAGGGTAATCTCCATGAGAATCGAGCAAAACCCCATTCTTGAAACTTCTGCGGGAGATTGGCGTTAATAAAACCGGGAAAGCTTTTTTACTTCTGGTTTCTTTTACATAATTAACCAGATTGATCTTGAAATCTGCTAAGGATACACCGACAGCTGGTTTATCGACTTTCTCATCGTTATGCCCGAATTCGATAAAAACATAATCGCCTGGGTTTAACTCGGCCAATATTGGGTCCCAGCGTTTCTCTGCCCTGAAAGATTTTGTACTCCTTCCGTTCAAAGCCCGGTTATCAACGGTAACATCAGCCTTAAAATAAGATTGTAATGCCATGCCCCAGCCTGTTTCTGGATACGCTTTTTCTTCTTTATTTGCTGCGGTAGAGTCGCCAATGATATAGAGTTTTGTTTTCTTTGGGATGAATGTAAAAGAAAATAAAACGGCTATTGTTCCTGCCGCCAAAATTTTAAAGAAATTCTTGTTCATGTTTTTATCAGTTATTTTATTTAGCTGGATTCCATTGATCCGTTCCACCTAATATATTTTTTAAAGTATAGTTTTTTGCCTCTTTATCTGTTAATTGTTTTGTCCAGGTCAACCTCGTTTTAGGTGACGCGCCATCGCCCTTACTTTTATATTCTGCATAAAAAACGGTCAATTCCTTATTAGGGAACATCAGATCACCTTTCCATGGATTCCAACCTTCGGGCAAAATATGTTTCCCCAGATCGCAGCTGATGAATACCGTTTTTGCATAAGGCCTCCATGGTCTGCCGAGATAAGCTTTCGTTACAGTTTCATCTGCAATGAGCGTACAATTTATAAAAACAAACCCAAACTTTTGCATCGCTGAAGTTGAAGCTGCGGTAATATAAGAATCACTTAAATTTTTGATTGTACAATTTTGAAAGACTACTGTAGCCTTGCCGAAAATAAAATCGGTTGTACCTTCAATATAACAATCCTGATAGTATTGCCGGCTATTTTCGATCGCGGCATACAGCGTATCCTGATTGCCCAAAAATCTGCAGTTTTTTGCTTTAAAACGATCGCCTTCTACATGTAAGGCTACCGCCTGTCCAACTCTTCCAGATGAATTGATAATGGTTAAATTTTCTAGCTGGGTATCACTTCCCTGAACAAGTACTGTGAATGAGGTATAAGTGCTGAATTTAGCATTGCCAAAAACATCCTTACCTGACGCATTGGATTTTCCTGAATAATCATCAAAGGTGATGATGGTATTTTCAGTATCCTCTCCAATTATAGAGATTTTGATCTTCCAAGAAGGAATAATCAGCTTCTCTTTATAGGTTCCGTTTTTAACATGAATTTTAACTGCTTTCTCGCCTAAATCCCTCACCGAATTTACAGCCTCCTGAATGGTTTTGTAATTTCCACTGCCATCCTGCGCAACAGTTATTTCTGAAGGATATTTGGGATCCTGGGCATGGACGTAAATAAAGGATATATTGAAGAGGAGTAGCGTGATCAGCTTGAAGTAGGATATTCTTGTCATTTGGTCAGTTAAGATCTGAATTTAATTTTAATTAATAACTCCTGGATTGTCATTACCCAAGAGTCGTCATCTCGAGTGGAGTGCAACGTAGCCGAGAGATCTATCGAGGCAGATCTCTCCACTACGCGTTGCTCCGGTCGTATTCTAGGTTTACCACAATTGCAAATTTATTTTAAGAAAAACTCTTTTTTTGGGAGTTTTTCTTAGCTTTTATGACGCTCTCCTATAATTCTCGACATACATTTCTCCTCTCTTAACAAGTGAGAACATCCTTAAAATCAGT
>NZ_JBFTRT010000143.1:0-10189 GCF_056399685.1 Pedobacter sp. 01N416 | reverse complement strand
GGCATACAGTCGTTCGGAAAAGTACAATGGATAAAGGGAGAGTTTGACAAAACATTTAGTACTGCAGTAGACAATAAAAAAGAGCCGAAATAGTAGAGGACTTCATAATTAAATGTCAATTATGATTTTTTATTTATTTTTTTTCATTTGTCATCCTGAGCCTGTCGAAGGACAATCAATGTGTTTCGATAGGCTCAACATGACATCTTAACTTGAGCAACAATTAGTTTACTTCACACTTATCCGTTCCACTACTGGTTTACCTGTCGATTCTTCTGTGCCTTCCACTTCCGCATATTTTACATTCGGAAGCCAGAAACTGCCACCTTGTATCCTGATAAACAATCGTGTAACCCTGATGGTCCGGTTGTTTAGGGTTACCGAAACGTGATAACTTTTATCGCTATACCTCTGCAGATAAAAAGCTAGTTTTTTATGCGATACAAACCTGAATTCATATTTATCTGCCCCCAATTCCTTCGTATCGATACCATATGCAAACTTCCGTTGGATATAGCCCAGGTCTTTTTTCTGTCCTTTTTCACCATAGCGGATCCAATAAACCTGAATAGGAGCATTAGCATTGATGCTGCCATTTTCTTTTAGGTTTAGTGCGTAGATCAGGGTGTTGGTATTCGGGTCACGTTGAAGATAAAATAACATGTGATCTACATTTCTAGGCGTAGGAAAACTGATAGGGGATGGATCTTTCGATTGTGCCCATGTTTCGGGTGAAAAGAGGAAAAAGGTTAAAACTATAGTGAATAAGGTTTTGAGTAAAATGGGTAGTCTGGGTTGTGTTGAATACATTTTAGGCTTGTTATTTAAAGGAGCGTTTAGGCTAAGGATTTGAATAATTTTTAAGTGTCGGTTTTGGGTTGATCATGTGAAGTTTCCTCATTGATCTCGTTAAGCTGTTCATTATAAAGCCGCTCTGATTCTGCCTTACAATGTTCATAATCATCTAATTTTTCGCAAGAAGTGTTTCCGTGGATCTCGAAAAAATCCCTGATGGATGGATAATCAAAATAAACTGACATATTATTAAATTTAGGTTTCCAATTTTGGAAGGGATAGCCATTGATCGTTCGCCGAAAACAGTAAAGGGATCTGTTTTCAAACTCATCTTTTCTGCCATTGCAGAAGGAATTAGCACCTTGTTAATCAAACAGGTTGCTAAGACATCAAAGGGCCATTCCCTACGTCTTTCTTGATAAGTATTAGACGTCATGGACGGAATCGAACCGCCGTACTAGGTTTTGCAGACCTTTACCTAACCACTCGGCCACATGACTATATGATCTTTTCAAGCAGCTTTAGATTCACTTTTTGAAGAAGACTCAGCAAAAGTAAAAATTAATTACTATAATTTCTATAGAAATAGTAGTTTTTTTGAAGAATTTGTGGTTTTTTAACTTGTTTTATGGCTTAATTTGTTGATTTTTAGTTGTTTGTGTATGTGAATAAATTGTAGATAGATCCAGGAAAAATCAGATAGCTATCAAATCTGGATGACGATCGCATTCTCAATTTGTCATCCTGAGTGCAACGAAGGATCTTACAGTTGACTTTAGTATCTTTAATAATTAAAGATTCTTCACTGAGTTCAGAATGACAAACTCCAGTTTAAGTCAATAATTGCAAATTATTATTCTGTAAATCAATCGTTTACAAATAAAATCTATAAAATCTATAGGAATACTTGTTTAAATTAAGTGAAGTTTATACTTTTACAAAAAAATAAAATAATTCACCAGCAAATTTACGTTCAATATGAAACTCCGCAGACAACCTCAGCCATATTCCCTGATCAATTATTCAGATCAGTATAACTGCTGTTGCCGCTAATATAAGCTAAGATACGGATCACCTGCTAAAGGTTTTCATTCAGATATTCTTATTTAAAAATCCTGGTACCCCGGGGCCTTTTGATAGAATATTATGGTGGTCATGTATTTCAGTCAATAAGTTGCCGGGGTATCAGGAACGGCCTAACTAATCACCACCACTAGTTTAGGTTATTACTCTAATTAATTCACCACCATTAATTAGTTGATTTATACAGAAGAAGGGAGAGTCAGTACTCGTTGAACTTCTAGCAACTTTCCATAGGAAAAAGTGCTCAAACTGATCTAGCAATAGATTATAAATTAACCAATAACAAGTAAACTCACGTTTCCTGTTAGGGATTTCATTAAAGCATAACAGTTGTTTAAACGGCCTGTACCCATGCTATATGGTTTTCTGTGGGCTAGTGTTAATACGCATCATTAACATCATCAAGATGTATAAAGAAACTCCTGGTTCATAACAGGTTTATATTTGGTTAGAAAAAGGGGCATGTCTGGATAGAATGCCCCTTTGTTATTCTTTACTTAGCGTCGTCACCCTGTCCCGAATGTTCGGGATCWGGGTCTWTTTTGCATAAAAAATGAGATTGTATCATAAAGGCGATTTCACTTCAAATGCTGTCATGTTGAGCTTGTCGAAACACCTCAAAGCGTATTTAACAGGCCCTTCGACAGGCTCAGGATGACAATCTATATTTATGATACAACCTCATGACGATCGCGTTGAGAAAAGTTGCAAAAAAATAATCAAGTTACCCCAATTTCCTTCCTGTATTAATCACATTAACTCCGTTAAAACGGGTAGTTGCACTTCCATGTGAAACGGCACTTGCTTGTCCTGGCTGACCTTTTCCATCCGAAAATGTCCCACCCAACCTGTAATCGTTTTTATCGCAGCGTTGTACACAGGAATTCCAGAATTCTTGTGTATTGGCTTGATAAGCAGCGTCTTTAAACATGCCTACAATTTTGCCATCTTTAATTTCGTAGGCCAGTTGTGCGCTGAACTGGAAATTATAACGCTGTTGATCGATAGAATAAGAGTTACGGCCAAACATGTAAATGCCTTTCTCTACATTTTTAACCATATCTGCCGCGCTTAAAGCAGTATTTCCAGGTGCTAATGAAACATTTGGCATCCTTTGGAACTGAATACTATCCCAGCTATCAGCATAGCAACAACCCTGTGATTCTTTCAAACCTAAAATATGTGCCTGATCTCTTATTGTCTGGTAATTCACCAAAATCCCATCTTTAATAATATCCCATTGGCCACATTTTACGCCTTCATCATCATAACCCACTGCGCCTAATGAACCCACTTCTAGTTTATCGCCAATGATGTTTACCTCTTTACTCCCGAAGTTGAATTTTTTGCTTTCCCATTTATCTAGTGTTAAGAAACTGGTTCCTGCATAATTCGCCTCATAACCTAAAACACGGTCTAACTCTGTCGGGTGACCAACAGACTCGTGGATGGTTAGGAATAGGTGAGAAGGATCTAAAACCAGGTCGTATTTGCCAGGGGCAACAGGTTTGGCTTTTAGTTTTTCATCAACATGTACAGCTGCTTCGCGTACATCCTCCAAAATATCGTATCGTTTTTTGTAAAGTGTTACTGGGCCACCTTTAATTTTTTCTTCGTCTTTTGGTTTAAGGTATTCAAAACCCATACCCATTGGTGCACTTAAGGCATTTCTGGTTTCGAACTTACCACTGGCCGCATCTGTTTTGGTTAGGGTAAAGGTTGGCCATATCCTGTGGATATCCTGATCGATATAAGAACCATCGGTTGACGCAAAATATTTCTGCTCATTGATCATAAACAGATTGGAACTGATATATTTTGCACCGCCTTTCATCGCCTCGCTATTTACCTTTAAAAGCAGGTCAACTTTGTCGGCAATGGGTACCTCAAAGGCATTGATTTCGATTGGTGTTTTCCAGCTTACCTCCCCATATCCTTTTTGCGCCGCCAATTGAACAGGTTCTTCCATGAGTTTAGAATTTCCTTTGGCAATGGCTACGGCAGTTTCTGCAGCTTTGGCGATGCTGGCATTATCCATGTTGTTGGTAGCGGCAAAACCCCAGCTTCCATTGGCGATAACACGAACACCTAAACCATAAGATTCGGAATTGGAGATGTTTTCTACCCTGGTTTCTCTAGTCGCCACTACCTGATTTAAATACCGTCCAATGCGTACATCGGCATAAGTTGCACCTTTGCTTTTTGCAGCGTTGAGGGCAACATCGGCCATTTTTTTCTTTAGGGCAATATCAACAGGCGTTAAAGATTCTTCAACAGAAATAATTTTGCCAAAGGCAGGTATATTGGGCATCATGCTGGTGCCGAGGCCAACACCTGTCATATATAAAAAATCTCTTCTTCTCAATTTTATAGTTGTTTTAATTCGTTATTGTATGGTAACATTAAGCCTTTCGACTCTACTACCTTGGACGGATCCAAAAGAAAAGTCGTCATCTCGACTGAAGCGCAGCGGAATGGAGAGATCTATCTAGGCAGATTTCTCGACTTCGTTGCACTCCGCTCGAAATGAYGATTGGATGATGCCCTTCGACTCCGCTCAGGGTGACATCTCATGTAAGCGTGTTATTTAAATCGCATCTGATAAAGAAGTAAACGTAAAATCGCGGATTTTCATTGGTGGAATCAATCCACTCCCTGTTCTCACCGGTTTACCCAGAGCTTCAACATTGTTGAGCATAATTACCGGACTTTCGTTGAACCTGAAATTCTTGATCGGAAATTTAATCTCACCATTTTCGATGTAAAAAGTACCGTCACGCGTTAACCCGGTAAGTAATAAGGTTTGTGGATCTACCGAACGGATGTACCAGAAACGGGTAACCAATATGCCTTTTTCAGTGCTTTTGATCAGGTCTTCCAACGATTGTGTTCCACCTTCTATGACCATGCTGCGGCTAAAAGGAAGCGGTTGAACATTTTTTTGAGCAGCCCAATATCTTGAATAAGACAGGTTTTTAACTACCCCTTTTTCAACCCATTGCGTTCTTTTTACCGGTAAACCTTCGCCTGTGAATGTAGAAGATGGGATTTCAGTATTCATTGGATCAGAGTAGATATTTACGTTTTCTGAGAACAATTGCTCTCCTAAACGTGTACCACCACCCTTTTTGCTCATAAAGCTCCGGCCTTCGTCAGCACTTCTGGCATCAAAACCCCTAAACATATTACCGATTATATCGCTGGCTGCAAGTGGTTCTAAAATAACAGTATATTTTCCTGGTTCAATGGCTTTTGCACCTGCAGAACCATTGGCTTTGCTTGCTGCAATTTTGCTAAGTGCCAGGGTATCCATTTTGTCGAGATCATTAAAGCCTTGCTCAACGTAGCCTGATCCTGTTCCTTGCTTGTTTCTAACAGTTACCGAAAAAGAAACATCAGTGCCTTTATTGTAGGCGAACAAACCTTTAGAGTTCATGATCGCGTTAAAACGGGTTGAGTTTTCTAAGAAACCGGCCGCATCTAAACCAGCTGCTTTTGATACACTTAAACTTTTTCCTACCATTTCGGCTCTGGTATCAGGAGTCATGGCAGCAGTTTTAGCATTATATGTATTCGATTCTGGAAAAGTTTGTGGACCTAACGGAGGCATAAACTCAGGGTTTTCTGGTGCCAGCATGGCCAGTTCTTCTGCTCTTTTTACCACCTTTTGTAAGGAAGCATCATCAAACTCATTTATCGTTGCCGAACCAGTTTTTTTACCAAAAGTGGAGCTTACACCTAAACTCATGGTACTGATCTGCCCTGCGGTAGAAACCGCATTGCGGGCATAACGGATATTTCCCCCATCAGAACCGTTTAAACCTACTTCACAGAAATCGGCTTTCGAATAACCGATTACTTTTTTTAATATCGCCTGGGCTTCTTCTTTACTTAATATGGCCATAATTATATTTTTCTTGCTGTATTGATAACATTAACTCCATTAAACCGGGTAGTGGCACTGCCATGCGATACGGCACTGCTTTGAGAAGGCTGTCCTTTTCCATCATTAAATGAACCGCCTAAACGGTAATCGCTTTCATCGCAAATGGCATTACACGAATTCCAGAACTCTTGCGTACTGGCCTGGTAGGCTACATCGTTAAGCATACCTGCAATTTTACCTTCCTTAATTTCGTAGAATATCTGTCCGCCGAACTGAAAATTGTAACGTTGCTGATCGATAGAAAAACTTCCGTCGCCAATGATGTAAATGCCTTTTTCAACATTTTTGATCATATCATCGACACTCAGTTTTTCTTTGCCTGGCTGTAGTGAAACATTTGGCATACGCTGAAACTGAACATCATCCCAGCCCTGCGAATAACAACAGCCATTTGATTCTGTTAAGCCGATAATGTGTGCCTGATCGCGGATGGCCTGGTAGCTTGTGAGTATCCCATTCTTGATCAGATCCCATTTTTTGCATTTTACGCCTTCATCATCGTAGCCAACAGCACCTAACGAACCTACCTGGGTTTTATCGGCTACAATATTTACTTTATCACTGCCAAATTTGAAATTTTTTGATTCCCATTTATCTAAGGTAAGAAAGCTGGTGCCTGCATAATTGGCTTCGTAGCCCAAAACACGGTCTAATTCTGTTGGGTGACCAACAGATTCATGGATGGTTAGCCAAAGGTGTGAAGGATCTAAAACCAGATCGTATTTACCAGGCTCAACCGATTTTGCCTTTACTTTTTCTGTTGCTACACGGGCTGCTTCTTTAACATCTTCCAGCATATCATAACGGCCTTTATAACGGGTTACAACACCAGTAACTTTATCTTCAGGGCGGGCATGCATGTATTCATAACCTTTACCCGAAGGTGCACTCAATGCATTACGTGTTTTAAATTTACCCGATTCGCGGTCTACTTTGGTTACGTTAAAAGTTGGGTAAATGCGGTGAACATCCTGATCGATGTAAGAGCCATCAGTAGATGCGAAGTATTTCTGCTCATTAACCGCGAAAATAACGGAGTTTACAAAATTGGCTCCATTCTGCATGGCCACGTCGTTTACATTCAAAAGCAGGTCTACTTTCTCCTTTACCGGAACTTCGAAGGCATTAATTTCGATTGGTGTTTTCCAACTTACCTCGCCGTAACCTTTTTGCGGAGCCAGTTGAACCGGTTCGCCCTGTATTTTGGCATTGGCTTTTGCAACGGCAACCGCTTGTTCGGCTGCTTTGGCAATGGCATCTTTGGTTACATTGTTTGTGGCAGCAAAGCCCCAGCAGCCATTGGCTAAAACACGAATGCCTACACCATACGATTCGGTATTAGCTACGCCTTGAACACGTTTTTCGCGGGTGGCTACAAACTGGTTTAAATAACGCCCGATGCGGATATCGGCATATGTTGCACCTTTTGATTTTGCCGCATTTAGTGCAACATCAGCCAGTTCCTTTTTAATTTTAACATCTACTCCATCTAAGGCCTGTAAAGGGTCTATAGGAGTTCCGAATGCAGAAAGGTCGGGAAGGAGTAGGGCACCCATACCCATTCCGGATAAGTAGAGGAAGTCTTTTCTTTTCAATTGGTTGAATTTAGTTAGTTTACGCTTTCAATATAGCCAATTGTGAAGCGAAAATTGGAAATTGATTATAACATTTTAGTTTCAATGCTGAAAAAGGATCTGTTTTTTGTGAAAAGATGTTTTTAGTAAAGTTAATTTCGTCATTTCGACTGAAGCTGCTGATTTTTCATCAGTAGCGAAATGGAGAAATCTATAGTAAGAGATTTTTTGTTAGATCCGCTAATGCTTACGCTCGTTTCCAAACGAGTGCAGARATCGTTAAACGATTTCGTCGCTGCAAACGATGAGTTATTAAACGCTCGTTAAAAACGAGCATTAGCAATTAATGGGGTTTGTCATTCTGAACGCAGTGAAGAATCTTTATCAGATTGCACTGTTCCGTTGTAGGAGGATTCTTCACTGCGTTCAGAATGACAGTAAGCGCGCGACTTATTTAACCGCCAATATCCTTGATTCGTACCATAAAAAGCCAGTTGCAAACAGAAACCCTGCAAAAAACCACCAAAGTGATAATTCTTCCTCTAGAATAGTATCTGTTAATTTGTTTTTGGCTTCAGTAGTACTCAGGTTTTTGATAAACTGACGGGTTCCATCAAGTTTTTGTTGGTTTTTGAGTGCCAGCCAATCTGTTTTTTTGTAGATATATACTGGCTCTATGGCTTGATTTACTTCTAAATTAGTCCAGCCTGATTTTTGAGGCCAGTATAAAGCATCCCATTGGAAAGGAAGCTCCATGTTTTGTCGTGGACTGAGTAAAATACTATCGATTTTTAATTGTGGGATCCTGTCTGATGCTACCAGATCTGCAATAATCTTCATTTTTTGGTGAATAACAGGGAATTGAGGAATGATGTTTACAGACTGAATATCGTTTCTTTTCCTTGCTGCATTGGCCAAAAGTTTAGACCAATAGGTTGCATAATCAGTTTTTTGCCCTGAAAGTAACCAATTGTATGTGGCGGAAAGCGTAGAGACTAATACTTTGCCATAACCGCCGATGCTACTATTAACCACTGTTTTACCGCTGGTATCGGCAACAATGGGCTGATCAGTTTGGTTAGCCCTTAAAAATACAGCTTGTTCAAGTGGTAACGGATTAAATTTGTGATGATCTTCTATTACGATTAAATTTAATGGTTTACCTTTTAAAACAGGAGATTCAAAACGGCCAAATTTACCACTAAGCGTTGTCAAAGCTTTTGTATTTGCAACCCTGATCAATAAGCCCATTCCGTTATTAACCGCAAGATTTATTGATGACCTTTCGTTGGGGCTAATAGCTGCTAATTCTTCTTCATCAATAATCAGGATGTCGAATTTTTTTAAGGATGATGGATTGATCTGATTAAGGTTTATGCTATCTATGTTAAGGAAATCGAAAGCAAATTTGTTTTTACTGATCTGACTTCTGAAAGCCAATGGATATTGATTTTCGTACAGCCAATTTTTTAGAAATTTATATTCGAAGTCGGGAAAAGAAGCTAAAATCAGCACTTTCATGGGTGTCTGATCGCTAACCTGAACCGGCACGGATTCTTTGGCCAGGGTATCGTTTTTTTGCAGCGCAATTAATTCGTAAATGGCTTTTCCTGTTTGTTTAGGATTCGTTTTAAATGAAAAGGATTTATTCGATTTTGCCTCGATAGCGATCGAATCTACTGATTTACCTAAACCTTTGAACAAAAGTTTAACCGTTTCGCTCCCTGAGTTTTGATAAGTTCCCTGAACTTGAAGCGGTTCACTGGTTTTTAATTTCGCCGGCCAGTTGGCAGAAATGATCCCGCCAGGATTTGCCGAAGGGTGAAAGGTGATCTGGTATCCTTTGAGGTTTTTCAGTTCAGCTGCACTTAAGCCATAACCGTAAATATTCAGTTTCCTGATATTCCAGAATAGCGATGTATTTAAATTCCATATCTACTTGCCGGTTTTGTTGAGGTTGTTAAAATAGCTTTGATACAATGCAGAAGCTGGGGCAGTACTTTGTGTCTGCGGTTTTGCTGCTTCGGTATTGATCATTTTTTGTATAGCCTGTTGAACCAGATCAATATCGCTCATTATCAGTTTATTGCCTGTGCTTAATTTTCTTAAACTGCTTAAGGCATTTAAATAGGTAGAAGGATGATCGGCTGCGGCTCCGATCATGTATTTCTCAGTTTCGCCAAGTAAGAATTGATCTTGTTCGATGAACTTTTTTCCTGTTTTTCTGCTCTCCAGTAAGGCGAGCGCTGCTTTTAAAAAGGCCGTTCTTTTTTCTTTTTGCTCAAACGACATTTTCTGA
The DNA here is from genome assembly GCF_056399685.1 of Pedobacter sp. 01N416. Lineage (NCBI taxonomy): Bacteria > Pseudomonadati > Bacteroidota > Sphingobacteriia > Sphingobacteriales > Sphingobacteriaceae > Pedobacter > Pedobacter sp. 01N416. The sequence goes on along the minus strand of NZ_JBFTRT010000143.1, from coordinate 492 downwards.
ACCGGCTGTGTAATCTTATCCAGTTCCCCGGTTAAACGTTTCTCAGGTTTTAATGCTGCCGTTTTTACGGTAGTTTTAGCCACATAAGCCCGCGATTTTTGTTGCAGATCTTTCAGTAACCTCAGCGCTTTATATTCGTAAGGTAATGCTTCCTGGGGTTTATAAGTTCTTAAACGGAGTTCGGCATTCCACATTTCAGTTAAAACGGCCTTTAGCTGTGCCTTCATTTCTGGTTCGAAGAAGGTAGCGTCTTCTGCGATATCATGTTTGTGGGCATATTTGTCCATTATGCTGCTCACATCACCAAACTTTTCGCCCTCACTCTTATGTTCCGCATGTTCATCGTGATCATCATGATCGCCGCCGATTTCAGTTTCGTTTTCTTCTCCCAAAAACTGTCCGTAACGCAACCGCAACAGCTTTTGGTCGATACCTAGATCATTGCTTCTGGTTTTAAAAGTTGCAGGAGGCAATGTCGATTGTTCCTTCAAC
>NZ_JBFTRT010000142.1:0-11523 GCF_056399685.1 Pedobacter sp. 01N416 | reverse complement strand
TTGGGATAAATGAGTTTGAGGTCATGCGGTAAACATTTGTGCCATCATCATTGGCCAACATCAGTTCTGCGGAACGATTAGCCTTTTTAAAATCATTTTCGGGCATCCCAATTACTATTGAAGATTCAACATACGACCTGCTTTTGCACCCCATGGCCATTACTGCCACAAAAGCAATTAACAATATTTTTTTCATGGTTATCTCCCTTATTTCTGATTAGCTTTTGATTCTTCTATTTTCACGGTTGTGTTATTGAAGTAATGCGTTTTTTGCTCAAATTTGTATAGTTTTTTTTGTGCAAAATAATAGAAATCAGAAAACGTTGATCTTTCTCCCGAACCTTTAAAAACTTCGTAGATTGTCGAATCATTGGCCAGGTAAACTAAAGTGGCCCGGCGATGAGAATCTTTAAAATCATTTTCGTTCATTCCAACATGGATATTGGATGATTCACTGCTCAGCTTAGCGCGTAAGGCGCAGCCGCTGACCATTACGGCCAACATGGCAATACATAATACATTTTTCATTGTGTGTTTAATTTGTGTGTATCGAAGCCAATTCAATAATGGTGCCTTTAATACACCTGAAACTTTTGTAGCGTTATAGTTTTTTAATTTTTTTTTAAGTTGTTGATTGTCAGTTGATTTATTTGCGTAATTTTTTATTTACACACAAAAAAACAGATTGTCTTCATTTACTTTTCAGCAAAATCAAACAATCTGTTCTAAAAATATTAATTGGGGTAGTGTTTAAGCCACCTCGCTTAGTTTTTCTATCTCTGCAATAATCGATTTTTCTAACGCTACAGAAGCTTTAACCAATGGCAACCTTACTGTATCGCCACAAACACCTAAATGTTTTAATGCCGCCTTTATTCCTGCCGGATTGCCCTCGGCAAAAGCCAAACGGGTAAATTCTATTAAGCTTAAATGAGCAGGCAAGGCCGCTTTATAATCGCCAGCTAAACAAAGTTTCACCATATCAGAAAATTGCTTAGGTAAAGCATTCCCGATTACAGAAATAATCCCTGCTGCACCTAAAGCGATCATTGGCAAGGTAACCGGGTCATCACCAGAGATTAAAAGAAAATCTGCAGGTTTATCTCTCATAATCTGGTTAAACTGATCAAAACTTCCTGAAGCTTCTTTGGTCGCGATGATGTTTTTAAAATCATACGCCAGTCTGCAGGTAGTTTCCGGGCTCATGTTGCTTCCGGTACGGCCAGGTACGTTGTATAAAATCAAATCTAAAGGAGAAATTTCTGCTAAGTATTTATAGTGCTGATAAATTCCTTCCTGCGTAGGTTTATTGTAATATGGACTAACCGATAAAATGGCGCTGTATCCGTTAGCATCGAAAGATTTAATATCTTCAGCAACGGCCAAAGTGTTATTGCCACCTATGCCGGCAACTAGCGGTAATCTATTGTTATTAATTTCAGCAGTATAGGCCCACACCTTCTTCTTCTCGTCCTTGGTCATTGTAGCGGTTTCGCCGGTTGTACCTAAAGAAACGAGGTAATCTATCCCTCCGTCTACCAAATGATTAATCAGGTTTTTTAAGCCGTTATAATCAACTGATCCATCTGTGTTGAAAGGTGTAACTAATGCTACCCCAGTACCCTGAAATTTGTTCATTTTAATTTATAATTATTGAATTTTGAATGAGAGATTGAATGAATGCCTTGGACATTCTATCATTCACTAATTCAATCACTCTCTCATTTTATTTTATCATCTCTAAAAGTTCGGCATCGCTGATGATCGGAACGTTTAGTTTATTCGCTTTTTCTAATTTCGATGGACCCAYATTGTCGCCTGCTACCAGGTAATTCAATTTGCCCGAAATACCACTCAGCATCTTGCCTCCATTAGCCTCAATCATATCTTTTAGTTCATCGCGACTAAATTTTTCAAAAACGCCCGAAATTACGAATGTTTTTCCAATAAGTCTATCACTATCAAGCGTAATTACTTTTTCTTCAATTTCAAACTGTAATCCGGCTAATTTTAATAATTCTACCTGCTGTAAATGCTCAGATTTTCCAAAATACTCAACAATACTCTCTGCAATTCRCTGGCCGATCTCATCAATGGCAATTAATTCCTCTACAGTAGCTTTAGAAAGGTTGTCGATATTCTTTACGCCAGCGGCAGTTTTCTTTGCAACTGTTTCACCAACATATCGGATACCCAAGCCAAAAAGTACTTTCTCAAAAGGCATTTCCTTCGACTTTTCAATTCCTGCAAGCATGTTCTCGATCGATCGTTCTCCGAAACGGTCTAAGGTTTTCAGTTGATCTGATTTTTGGTACAGGGTATATAAATCGCTGATGTGCCTTACAAGGCCATGCTTATAAAAGGTTTCAATAGTTTCATCACCGAGCCCATCAATGTTCATGGCCTTGCGTGAAATGAAATGCTGAATTTTTCCAACAATCTGCGGCGGGCAACCCTCATCGTTAAGGCAATAATGAACTGCTTCTCCTTCTCTTCTGATTAATTCTGTTCCACATTCGGGGCAGTTGTGTAAATATTGAACCTTTGTAGCGCCAGGCAATCGCTTATCTAAATTTACCTTGATAATTTTTGGAATAATCTCACCACCTTTTTCTACATAAACGGTATCGCCTTCATGTAAATCTAAACGATCTATTTCGTTTGCATTATGCAATGTAGCGCGTTTAACCGTGGTGCCGGCCAATAAAACAGGTTTTAAATTGGCAACCGGCGTAACTGCACCTGTTCTCCCTACCTGATAGGTTACTTTTTCTAATACAGTTTCAACCTCTGCTGCTTTGTATTTGTATGAAATGGCCCAACGTGGAGATTTGGAGGTGAAACCCAATTCTTGCTGTTGTGCATAACTGTTCACCTTAATTACAATACCATCGATATCATAACTTAGTTTAAAACGCTCGTTTTCCCAATGGTGGATAAATTCCAGTACTGCATCGATGTTAGAAACTAGTCGGTTATGTTCGCAAACATGGAAACCCCAATCTTTTACGGCATTTAAACTTTCCCAATGGGTTTTAAATTCATTTTTATCGGTGTATAAGAAATAAATAAAACCATCTAAGGGCCGTTTGGCCACTTCTTTGCTATCCTGCATTTTTATAGTGCCCGAAGCAAAATTTCTAGGGTTTGCATAAGGGATTTCACCAAGTTCTTCACGGGCAGCATTTAAGCGTAAAAAGGCCGCTTTGTGCATAAAAATTTCCCCACGGATTTCGAAATGTTCGGGCGCAATCGCCGATTTGATCTGGTGTGGGATGGTATGAATGGTTTTTACGTTATTGGTTACATCATCACCTTTGGTGCCGTCGCCGCGGGTAACTGCACGTAAAAGTTTGCCGTTTTCATAAGTAAGGCTAATGGATAGGCCATCAAATTTTAATTCGCAAACGTATTCAAAATTATCGCCAATCGCTTTACGGATACGTTCATCAAAATCGCGGAGATCCTGCTCATTGTAGGTATTCCCCAACGATAACATGGGGTATTTGTGGTTTACGGTAATGAAATTTTTGGTAATATCTCCACCAACACGCTGCGTAGGCGAATTTGGATCGGCAAAATCAGGATTTGCTTTTTCGAGTTCGGCGAGGTGCTTTAATTTTTTATCAAACTCATAATCGCCAATAGTAGGCATAGCCAACACATAATAGTTATAATTGTGCTGGTTTAATTCGGCCACCAGGGCATCCATTTCTTCTTTTATTGCAGTTAGCGACATAAGACAAATATAGAAAAAGGAGCAGAGTGATTAATATTTTAGTTGTAAAAGCTGTAAATCTACTTTCTTGCTAAAAATGCCCATACGCTCAACGAATGGAATAATAAAACTACCATTTAGCCAGCTGATGGACTCGGTATTGGCATAATAAGAATTTTTGATGTCGTCCTTAGATATCAGATTGATTTTGTTTATTGTACCTGATTCCAGGTTCATTTCAGCATATACGGTAGCAACTGCAGTAAGACCATCTTTTTGGTTAGCTAAGATTCGAAGGGTTTTCTCTGCCAGGTTGAAGGAAACCTCTGATCCCTCTCCCGCGATACTACTTGTATAATCACGGGGCAAGAATTGATGATAAAGTGGTTTCATTTGAACATCATAGGCATTCATCAGAAGTGATCCCTCAGATGTAATAGAACCATGGCTGCTCGTAACAGAGAACCTTGGGGAAATAGTAACGAGAAGCGTATTGTTGTATTCTGCAATATGTCTGATATTCATGTATTTAATATCTGAGAAAGTCAGATCGTTGAATTTTTTGTTGGCCGGTACAAAAGACTTTTGCAGTTCTTTAACATGGGCTTTATCAAAAACTTCCTTTGTTGAGGTATAGGTACCGTTATTGAAATCGATTCTTGCAATTAACGTAGAGCGTTCTTTGTTCGTATTTTTGTAGAATATGCCAATGTAATTTACCAGGGGCTTTTTACTACTTGCAAAACTTATCGWCGATATTTCATCCTGGTTAAAAGCATCCAAAGGAATGCTCACGGTTTTAAGTGGGCTGGGGTTACTGCTCAAATAAATTGCAACGTTACATTTTCCCTTCGAAGCATCTACCGTACTGATAATAAAACTGCCATCATCGCCACAAGATGCCTTCCAGGTATCTCCATCCGGCATGTCGGGTTCCATTTTTTGTATTTGTTCCAGCTTATCATTAAAATCGATTACGGTGTAGCTCTGAGATTCATTAAAATCCTTATCCATTTTAAGGGCAGTTAAAAAACCAACCACCGGTAAGCCTATATGCACCTTGCGTTTTAATGCTGTTAGCCTTGTCGCCATCTTAAAATAAGCGCCATCCTCAGAAAAAAAGAATTCTGGTGTTTCCACAAAATCCTTACTTCCATCATAAATTATCTTTTGAGAAAGTATTTTGCCAGTCTTTTCTTCCAACAGATAAGCGATAAATTGATTGGTAAAACTTTTAAAGTAGCTACGGTCTGTGGAGGCAACAACCATAATGTTGCTTTTAAATTTTCCAATTGCCATTGGAAAACCAGTAAGTGTTGTAAGCCATTTCTGACTGAGCTTATCATCAACGGTAACCACTGCAAAGTCAGCTTTAGGTACGTCAACAATCATGGCGATGGCGTTACCGGATAAATCTACTTTTGTACCGTACCTGCTATCATAAGAGGCTCGGATGTTCCAGGTTGGTTTTTTGATAACATTAATCTGCTGTTGAGCGAAGGTGTTGAACTGCAAAACGATGATTAATAGGGAGAGAATTAGTTTAATTTTCATTTAGTTATTTGGTTTTTGCCCAAATATATCAAAATAATCAAACCAGTTTTTTCTCAATCTCTTTAAAAATATCCATGTAATCTTTTTCCAGAACGGTTTTAAAAATCCCAAGTTCAAAAGTCAGCTGCTGCAACTGCTTTTCATTTAACGTTTCCGGCCACAAACGCATACAGATCCTGTTAAGGGCATAACTGATATTTTCGAGTTTTTGGTAACTCAACAGGTATTTACTGCTGATGAACTTTTCTAGAAAATTGAAAAATACCTCCGGATCTTTCAGGTTACAGTGCTCCAGAAAATCGCTCAAGGATTCTTTTTTTACCGCTTCGAGTTTATCATAAAAATGATTTACCTGAACCAGATTATGTGTTACCAATAAATGATCCAATAAAAGTTCTAAGCCAATGTGTGCGAGGAATGAGGGGCGGACTGCAGTATTTTCTACAATGGGCTTAATGAGCTGCTTAAGCTCGGTGGTTTTCTCAAGGAAAAAATTAGAGGAATGAAAAAGCAGGTCGACCGCTAAATGTCTTTTCCAGCCAAAAAGCAGGTTTTCTTCATCAGGATTTCCTTTAAACAGGAATTCATTCTTCTGTGGGTATAGATTTGCCTCTTTTGCAGCATTTTTAATCAGATCTGGCAAAACCGTTCCCATTACCACATTGGCATCATTATTTGTCCGGTCGAAATAATAATGGGATAAAAAGTTCATTTTGCAAGGTAATGTTTTCTTATATGGTTGTAAAGAGCCAATGGTAAAATATTGGTAAGGTTACGGGGCTGCAAAGCGCAATTGCGATAACTCATTTACAAAACCAACTAATTTGCTTTAAACTAAGCTAAAATTTTATCTTTGCACGCACATTATTAAAGTGTTTGTACAATGACGAATTTTGTTGAAGAGTTAAGATGGCGTGGCATGTTGCATGATATTATGCCGAATACTGAGGAAAAGTTAAACGAGGGTATGACTTCTGGTTATATCGGTTTCGACCCTACTGCAGATTCGTTGCACGTTGGACACTTAACGCAGATCATGACACTGATTCATTTTCAAAATGCTGGTCACAAACCGTTTGCTTTGGTTGGTGGTGCTACAGGTATGGTAGGCGATCCATCGGGAAAATCTGATGAACGTAATCTTCAGACACCTGAAATGATTGAGCATAACCTGAAAGGGATGAAAAAGCAATTATCTAAATTCTTAAAATTTGAAGAAGGTGGAAATGGCGCTGTAATGGTTAACAATGCCGATTGGTTTAAGGATATGAATCTTTTTACCTTTATCAGGGATGTAGGTAAACACATTACCGTGAACTACATGATGGCAAAGGATAGTGTTAAAAGACGTTTGGAAGGTGATTCTGGCCTATCTTTTACCGAGTTCTGTTACCAGTTGATTCAGGGTTACGATTTTTATCATTTATGGAAAAATGAAAACTGTTTGGTACAGATGGGCGGATCTGATCAATGGGGCAATATTGTTACCGGTACGGAGCTGATCAGAAGAAAAGATGCTGGTACAGCTTATGCCATTACTACACAGTTGATTAAAAAGGCAGATGGAACTAAATTTGGTAAAACCGAAAGTGGTGCGGTTTGGCTGGATCCAGAGAAAACTTCTCCATATAAATTCTACCAATTTTGGTTAAATGCATCAGATGATGATGTGAAAAAATGGATCCGCATTTTTACCCTTAAAAATAAAGATGAAATAGAAGCCTTGGAAAAGGAGCATGATGCCGCTCCGCATCTGCGTATCCTGCAAAAAGCTTTAGCTCAAGACATCACCATAAAAACCCACTCGGAGGAAGCTTTGGAAACTGCTATTAAAACATCTGAGTTTTTATTCGGTAACGGATCGTTAGAATTTTTGAAGAGTTTGTCAGAAAGCCAGGTGTTAGAAATGTTTGAGGGCATTCCACAGTTTAACATTTCTAAATCTGAACTAACAGAGGGGATCGATGCGGCTACCTTACTTGCAGAAAAGGCTACTGTTTTTCCATCTAAGGGAGAGGCTAAAAAAACCATTCAGGGTGGAGGTGTTTCGGTAAATAAAGAAAAGGTAGCTGAAATGGCCCAAGTCTTTAATGCAGATCATCTGATAAACGATAAATTCGTCGTGGTACAAAAAGGAAAGAAAAATTACTTCCTTTTAATCGCCGAATAATATTTCGAGCCCAATGAAACTGATAATAAAAGATCTATTCATTGGACTCGAATTTAAAATTGAACGGGAAGTTGATCTTCCGCATCAGGTTTTATTCGATCGAATAACCCAGGAGTTGGAAGCGCTGGATTATGAAGTAGTTGAAGGGGCTCATGAAAAGATCCTGTTTAAAGAAAGAAGTAATGACCAACTTGTTTCTACATATTACTTTTGGGATAGGGTGAATAGCGGAAGTTTCGAAATCATCGAGACCAGCAAAAGGCAAAGTCTAAAATTTCTRTTTTCGGTATCCATATTTGGGCCAATTTTGATGATTTTTGCTATGGTTGGAATGTTTTTAGGTATTAATTATATGATTTTTCCCTTTGCACTTATTTTTTGCGTGCTCAATACTCAAAGGGCAATCGATACCAAAAATAAAATGCACGAAATTTTTAACGATGTTACTCGACAGGAGATAAATTGATTGCAATTTAATCTGCTCCATGCTTTCTATACCTACTCCTGATCTGGCAACCTGTCCTTTTCATCCTTCTTGCGGTTAAAGCGGTAAACCAATGTTGCGGTGGTTAATCTTCCGATACCCTTAAAACTCGATTCTAAATAATAGGTAGCTGTTGTGGTAATCTGCTTATCGATAAACGAATCGAAAATGTTGTTTACCGCTAAGGTAACTGAAACTTTATCTTTAAACAGGTCTTTACTGAGGGCGATATTAGCACGATACTGCGCTTTATTGACCGATTGAATATCGGTGTTTTTGGCCCTGTAGTTAAAACTGTATTCTATGGAAAAACTCTTCGGAAACTTCATCCGCGAGTTGATGCGGGTAAACCAGGTATGGTCTTCGGATCCATATTCTTTATTCTCAAAGGTACCCTGTTGCTTAAAAGCGTAATAGTTAAAATCCCACGATAACCGCCACCAGGATAGCGGGTTGTAGGTAGTTGAAATTTCTAGCCCATAACGGTCTTCGTAATCCAGGTTAACAGGAGTGTTTACAAAACCATTAACAGATTGCTTGAGTATAAATTCGAAGTAATTGGTAGCATGTTTATAATAAAGCGATGGGTTGAAAGTGAGTTTCCCCCATCTTTGCAGGATGCCCAGTTCGAACGAATTGGTGTACATGGGGTTTAGATCGGGGTTGCCCACTGTTAAGTTTCTGGTATCCGATAAGCCTGAAAACGGATTTAACTGCCAGAACTGTGGCCTGTTTATACGTCTGCTATAGCTTAAACGCAGATCGGTACTCTTTTGCAGCTTATAGGTGATATTTGCGGTAGGGAATAGATCGATATAATCTTTTAAAGCCTGGAAGGAGCCCTGTCGGTCTGAAATACCGATATCCGACAGTTCAGCCCTTAAACCCAGCAGGTAGTTAAACTTTTTGAATTTGTTCTCATACTGAAAATAAGCACCATAAATGTTCTCATTGTACTTGAGCTTATTGTCATAGGCTGGGAGCAGTACATCGTCCGCTTTGGCCCAATAGTCACTTCGGATGGACCTGATATTCGCCCTTACCCCGGCTTCGAATTTTGAATCGCCAGAGAAAGTGCCTACAAAGTCACTTTGAATAAATATCGCATCGCTGCTTTCAATATCTCTTGATGTTAAACGGCTTGTGTTCGTTAAAACTGGGAAAGTTTTTTGCTGGGTGATGTCCTGGTTTTCATCATCATTCCAAAAAACATATTGTAAACTCGTATTCCACTTTTGATCCTTGTTATCAAAGGTTTTTACATAATTCAGTTCGAGCTGATTGTATTTTTGTGGCTCTCTGTAATTCTCGAAACGGTTAATTGTACTATCGAGTATATTGTTTTTATTATAATAATTGTACAGGTAATTGGTGGTATCTTTATTCACCAGCAAATCATGGATTGGTAATTACCTCCACCTTTTCGATATTGCTGGCGGGTATCTGCTCTAAACCATTGTTATTGGTCAGCATAGATGGCTTGCCGTTGATGAGTACCTGTACACTTCCATTTCCACGTAAACTTATGGCGCCATTGGCATCTACATTTACGGAAGGCACATTGTTTAAAATATCATTGGCAGAGCCACCTTTTGAAATTAGATCTTTACCTACGTTAAATACTTTTTTGTCTAAACTTAATTCTACCGTAGTTTTTTCTGCTGTTACATCGACCGATTTCAACAACTGAACATCTTCTTTCAGGATAATGTCTCCAAGTTTAAGGTTCTGGGTTATTTCTCTGTTTTCGAGCAGTTGTGTTTTATAGGCAACAAATTCGATTTTAATGTGAAACCTGCCCGGTTGGGTGAGGAGTGTAAATTCACCTTTGCTATCTGTAACTGTGCTTTTTATAATTTTTTGATCAGCTACCGATAAAAGTTTGACGCCCGCGTTTTCGAGCGGTTTTAAGGTTTTTTCATCTATAACCCTTCCGGTAAGTTTAACTTCGGTTTGCGCAACGCTTTTCAGGGCTGATAATAAAAGGAGTAGGAAACACAATCGCTTAATCTGGTTCATGGTTTGTTTTAAATTTCCTGCAATATGGATGTTAGCACAAAGCAAAAACCCGTTTGAAGGCGTATAGGTAAGTATGGCATCCAAAAAGAGGTATTTTGGACCTTAACTCATTTCAGCATCCATTTGGATGTATCCGTATGCATTTTTGTTGTGTTCGTCGACGGTGCAAATTCGGATAGGTAAGAATTGTATATTTGTGTTGATGCCATTAATTGAGAGGATAGCCAAGTTCAGTTCCACACACCGGTTTCTTAGCCATATAATTTTTTGGCTGGTTACCTCTATTGTGTTTCTTAACCGCTATGATATTGATGAATACAATGATTTTCATAAAATCCTGATCCGGCATGCCTACTACATTTCCTTCACCATTATTGCTTCCTATTTTTTAACCTACCTGATCATTCCAAGGTTAATTACGGCCAAAACCTATTATGTGGTTGCCATTTACTTTCTGGTAGGAAGTTATATCATCTGTGTTTGTTCGAGAATAGTGGTGGTGCATGTGCTCGAACCTTTCTTAAGAACACCACCATTTGGCCAGGAGACTATCCTTGAAATCGCAATGGACGTACCCAAGCTTATTACACACTACTTTCCGTTAACGTTTTCTGCCGCCTGGATTTTTGCCTTTATTAAATTAATCAAAGAACAATATGTTATACAACAACATAAACTCTCTTTAGAAAAGGAACGGGCCGAAACAGAGTTAAAGGCCTTGAAGGCACAATTAAACCCACATTTTCTTTTCAATACACTGAACAATATTTACTCGCTTTCATTGGTTAACTCTCCAATTACTTCAAAATCAATTGCAGGTTTATCTGAAATACTCGATCATGTACTGTACAGGTGTAACAGTATGTATGTTCCTTTATCAGCAGAAATTACGCTGATTGAAAATTACATAGAACTCGAAAAACTAAGGTATGGTGGCCGTTTAGCGGTCAATTTTACACATAAGATAGACGATGATGCCACTATTGCTCCTTTAATTTTGCTCTCCCTGGTCGAAAATGCTTTTAAACATGGTGCTGGCGAAGATATTGGCCTGCCTGTAATCAATATAGATTTAAAACTGAACGAAAACCGTTTCCGTTTTATGGTTTCAAACAGTTTTATGCCGGGAAGGCAGAAAGAAGAAAATAGGATCGGGATAAATAACATAACCAAACAGCTTCAGCTGCTTTATCCTAAACAATACGATTTGAGCATTACTACCCACGATAATATCTTTGTAGTTTTACTACATATAAACCTAAAAAACAATACAAGTAAAAAAGATAAGATCTATGAAAGTAAGGTGTCTTTTAGTTGATGATGAGCCCCTGGCCATTCAGTTGATACAAAATCACATTGACCAGCTAGATACTTTTGAGGTTGTGGGTACCTGCTCAAATGCAATCAAAGCATTAGAGATGCTCAGAACTGTGCCCGTTGATCTGATGTTCCTGGATATTAAAATGCCCCAGATTACCGGGATTGATTTTCTTAAAACCTTAAAAAATCCACCTGCCGTAATTATCACAACGGCTTATCGCGAATATGCAATAGAAGGTTACGACCTCGATCTGATAT
>NZ_JBFTRT010000141.1:0-19715 GCF_056399685.1 Pedobacter sp. 01N416 | reverse complement strand
GCTTTTTTTTAGCTATTGCAGTGTATTGGACAATAAAAATTTGGGGGAATTTTAAACAGCATACCTTTCTAACTATTGCCCTGGTTTTACTTTATATAGGCGGAATTGGAGGCACCACTTATCATGGATTGAGGCGTTGGCCAATTTTTATTATGATGGACTGGATGCCGATTATGCTTTTATGCCTTTCGGCTGGGGTGTACTTTCTTTCCAAACTAACCAAGTGGTATTTTGCCGTTTTAATTGTAGCCTTGTATGCTTTCTTTCAGTTTTATGTGAGGCGGCTTTTTAGTAATGGCGATTTTCAGATCTTCATCAACATCAATTATGCATTTATGGCCGCGCTGGTTTTATTTCCGGTATTTGGTTATTTGATCAAAACAGAGTGGAAAAATGGCAAATGGGTTGGCTTTGCCCTAATTGCTTTCATATTCGCGCTAACTTTCCGCATTGCCGATAAATGGGATGTATTAACAATTGGTACGCATTTTTTATGGCATACTTTCGGGGCTGTGGCCTCTTTCTGTATGCTGAATTATATTTATTTGGTTAATTTGAAAAAAGCCAAAACTTCATAAAATATTCATTCCTAAAAGGTGTAAATTATTTACCTTAGTTAAATATATAACTATTGAAATGAAAAAAATATTGATTTTATCTGCCCTGGTATTGGGCCTTAACTTTGCATCTCATGCACAAAGTCTTTTAAGTAAAGTTGGATCTGCTGCGGCAGCAAGCACAGGTTTCGATGCGGCAAGTTTAACCTCTGGCATTATTGGTAAACTAGCTCCTGCCTTAAGTTTAACTCCGGCTCAAAAACCAACTGTAACTACAATTGTGAAAGATTTTCTGGTGCAGAAAGCAACCATTATGGCCACTCAAAAAACAGATCCTGCTGCTTATCAAAGCAAATTTGGTAAATTGTTTTCTGGATTGAAATCGAAACTGGGAACCGCTTTAACGGTTGCACAATTGGCCAAGTTTACTTCGTTAAAACCTGCTGTTCCAAGTGCAAGCAATGTGCTTTCTCAGTTGTTTTATTAGATGGGAATGAAAGGTTGTATCATAAATATAGATTTGTCATGTTGAGCTTGTCGAAGGACCTGTTAAATACTTTTAAGGTGTTTCAACAAGCTCAACATGACAGCATCTGAGGTAAAATTGTCTTTGTGATACAACCTCTTGATCTTAGAATTTAGAATGAGCCTTACTGTAGTCTAGTTTCTTTTGTCTGCCTATGGCATATTCGATACCGCCCCATAAATGGTTCTGGAATTTATCATCAGCCCAGCCTTCTTTAGTATGCCCCATACAGGTATAGAAAGCCCTTCCGCCATCAAAATTGTGGTACCAGCTAAAAGGATGAAAATTACCATTTTTACCGCCGGTATAAGATTTCTCATCTAAGGTAATCAGCACTTTAATATCTGGATTGATATCTTTAAAGTTATATAGCTCATCTTTTCTCATCCAAACTGAATCGGTAAAGAATTTGGTTGAAGGATGTTTTTTGTCTTTAATGATAAATTTAGCTTCCTGAACTGCTGGGTGACTTGTAAAATAAGCGCCGACCAATTTACCATACCAAGGCCAATCGTATTCAGTATCGGTTGCGGCGTGGATGCCTACAAAGCCTCCACCGGCCTGGATATATCTTTCGAAAGCAACCTGTTGTTTATTATCCAAAACATCGCCTGTGGTACTTAAAAAAATTACAGCAGCATATTTTTTAAGGTTATCTTCTGTAAAAACATCCGCATTTTCTGTGGTATCTACTTCAAAGTGATGTTCAGTGCCCAGCTTTTGGATCACTTCTTTTCCGATCTCGATAGAGTTGTGTCTAAAGCCTTTGGTTTTGGAAAAAACTAAAACTTTTGCCGATTTCTTAGCGGTGGTAAAGCTTTGGAATAAAAAAACGGATGCAATTAATAAGCATATGGATAGGTACTTTTTCATTTTTGCTGACTTGGTTAGTGATGGATATTGAGCTTTAAATTTAAGAAAGTTGTTTGATAATTTCTATACATCTTTCTTCAACCTGCCTGCAAACAGGGTTAAACAGGGCATTATCCCAATATGGATCTGTAACTTCGTCGTTATCAAGAAAAAGTTTAACCTTTTTTCGCTCTTCTTCGCTTTTAGCAAGGTTTTTAACATCAGCTAAATTATTCTGGTCCATAACCAAAATCAGATCGTATTTAGCAAACATAGAGTGGTTAAATTGTTGTGCCCGCTGTTTGCTGATGTCGTAACCTAGCGCTTTCGCTGCTGAAATACTCCTGTGATCGGGGGCTTTGCCGATATGCCAATTGCCCGTTCCTGCCGAAGCAATTTCCCAATTTAAGTTCTGTTTATCTGCCAGATGGCGCATAATGCCTTCGGCCAAAGGTGAACGGCAGATGTTACCAAGGCAAACCATTAAAATTTTCAATATTATTTAGATTTTGCTGTAAATATATAAGTAACGGTGTAGGTTGTTCCTTCCTTCTCAAAAGTATATTTTTGAATGATATTTGTCCCGTTTAAATTTACAGTTTCTGTATTGCCGAAACCAGTATTTAGCGTGATTTCATTTCCACTTTTTGTCCATTTGGCATTTTGAAAGGACATCATGTCGCATAATGGACCTGTAGAGGTGAAAGCATAAGATCCGTTTGATGAAAAACTTAATGCGTAATTGTTGTTTAAACAAGAACTAGGTCCTGAAAGCGTCATGAAATTGCTGCTCGATTTTTCGTTTACGGTTAAAACAGGACTAACAGTTGCCGATTGCAAGGGCCATTTGTAACTCGTAATATCGTCAATTGCAAGAGTTTCTTTCTTTTTACAGGCAAATGCCATGCATAGGGTTAAGATAAGTAGTAATTTTTTCATCAGTTTTAATTGGTTTTGGTATACATCAGATAAACGAAACTAGCTTCTGATATGCTACAACGGACGAAAAAAAAGCCCCAAGCTTTTTAGCGTTGAGGCATCGAGAATATCTAAAATATTATCCGTAGATGTCGTTTAACATTTTCGCCAATCGAACACCACCTTTTAATAGCTGTTCGTTAAGGGTATCAACCCAATCAAAATTGTAGCGATAGCTTAATTTAGCATCCGGTTTGGTGGTATCGTATATTTTATTGCAAATGCCGTACGATTCGTAAATACAATCTTTAAGGCCTGTGTTTTGCCAGTTATACAGCTGAATTGCTGAAGGGTGATTAATTGCTTTCGCATATTCTGTATAGCTCAACTGCTGATATTCGATAAGCTGTTCATCCCAAACCCTGTGGATGTTCGATTTTTCATTGAACCATAACACCGAAATACGGTTACCACCCAAATCATCTTTACGGGCAACATGCATAGGCTGACATAAATCGCCTGCCAGGTGTACCAACATGCGTAAAGCCAATTTCTTTTCGGCTGCAGTGCTGCTTGCTTTCTTTAATACAGCAATTAAATCAGGTATTTTGTTGTAAAGATTAGGTGATTTTTCAGTTTCTAAAAAGTTGTAAACGCCTTCTTTGTTCAGTCCCGCCGGAAGATTAACAAAATGCCAGTTATACATGTAATTGTAGGTAGAGTCTGATTTGATAAAATCACCCCAGTTGGCACTCATGGCCAAAGTTTCATAACCTAAGATGCCCTGAATAGCCTTGCGTGTTTTAGCTTTTAAGTAACTATCGGCAATTTCGCCAACTACACGATGGCCAATGGTGCCCCAGGCATTTGCCTGAATTGGTAGATAAGCTAAAAAACCAAAAACTAGTGCAATGGTTAATTTCTTTTTAATTGATGTTAAAATCATTTTATAATTCTTTTTGTATGCAGGTAATTTTTTCTTTGAGGTTTAATATGATTTCGCGTTGGTCACTTAAACTTTCTAACAATAATGTATCTGCAGATTTCTTTTTGATCAGGAAGTTCTTGTCGTATCGGCCAATGCGGTAACATCCCGATATTTTTTGTTTATGGTTAGCGTGTGTAAAGGTGGCACCAACAAATAGGGTATCGCCTTTAACAACATAAACGCCTCTGGCATATTCTTTCCAAATGCCATTGTTGTAGCAAGAATCTTCGTAAAAATTTACTTTGCTGTAGGTAACCATGTCAATATAAACAGAATCGCAGGTAAATTTGAAATGGTGCTGTGTGTAGTTGCTCAGTTTATTGCTAAAAGCGACGGAATCTTCATTCCAGACGCCTTGCATAAAATCTTCACCTTTGCCCTGTATATTAGGCCGCGGACTACAAGCTACATGTAAGATCGATAATGTAAAAAGGATGATGTAGAAATTCTTTAAACCCAGGTGCAGCTTGTTCATTGTATTGTTAATCGATGCTTTTAGGAAATTGATCGTGTGTTACAGTATTCTTTTTAATGGTATTGGTAATCAGGATTAAAAAGCCGGCTGCAAAACAAATATTGGCTAGTGCACCGATAATACCGGTTAAAGTATAATATTTTGAAATTTCAGTGTAGGGGATATTCCTGTTACTAATCCATAGTGGCAATAGAATATAAAATAAGTGTATCAGTATACCAATTCCTGAGCCTATGGTCATTAAAATGGCCTCAACTACATTTTTTTTTGCTAAAAAATAGCAGCAGGTTCCAAATATGATAACTGGAGGAATGATGGATACTAAGCTGAGCAATGTAGAGAGTACTGAATTCATATTATCTATTTTTAATTAACCGTATTGATTATACCTATAATTGTTGCCGTTAACAAAGAGGTTGTAGCATAAAATATTTTCACTCGGATTTGTCACGTTGAGCCTGTCGAAAGGCTTTACTATAAATTTATAGCAGGTCCTTCGACAAGCTCAGGATGACAAATTTTATTTTATAACATCTTTAAAATTAATTATTTCAAACTGCCAACCATGTCTTCCGGGCGAACCCATTCATCAAATTGTTCGTTGGTTAACAAGCCCAATTCTACAGCTGCAGCTTTTAAAGTTTTATTTTCTTTATGTGCTTTCTTCGCAATTTTAGCGGCGTTTTCGTAACCCACATGCGGATTTAAAGCCGTAACCAACATTAAAGAATTTTGTAGATGCTTCTCAATTTCTGGCAAGTTAGCGGTGATTCCTTCCGCACATTTATCGGTGAAAGAAACGCAGGCATCGCCAATTAAGCGGGCCGACTGTAATACATTAGCCGCAATAAGTGGTTTAAACACATTAAGTTCGAAATGGCCGCTCATCCCACCCACTGAAACGGCAACATCGTTACCGATTACTTGTGCACAAACCATAGTCAAAGCTTCTGGTTGCGTAGGGTTAACTTTACCTGGCATAATTGAAGATCCTGGTTCATTATCAGGAATTACAATTTCGCCAATACCACAACGTGGGCCAGAACTTAACATTCTTACATCGTTTGCTACTTTCATTAAAGCAACCGCAGTACGTTTTAAAGCACCAGAAAGCTCTACCATTGCATCATGCGCTGCCAGGGCTTCAAATTTATTTGGAGCCGTAACAAATGGTAAACCGGTTAAATCAGCAATTTTTTTAGCCACTAAAAAATCATATCCTTTTGGTGTATTTAAGCCAGTACCAACGGCGGTGCCACCTAAAGCCAGCTCGGCAACCATAACCAAAGCATTTTTAATGGCCCTGATGCTGTTATCGATCTGTTGTACATAACCCGAAAATTCCTGCCCTAAGGTAAGTGGGGTAGCATCCATAAAGTGTGTACGCCCGGTTTTAACGATCGAACTGAATTCTTCTACTTTTTTGGCTAAAGTATTTCTTAATTTTTCTAAACCTGGAATGGTATTTTCTACCGTAAGTTTATAGGCTGCAATGTGCATTGCTGTTGGGTAAGTATCGTTTGATGACTGTGATTTATTTACATCATCGTTAGGGTGAAGTGCTTTTTTATCATCAGCTAATGAACCACCGTTAATTACATGAGCGCGGTTTGCAATCACCTCGTTACCATTCATGTTGCTTTGTGTACCCGAACCTGTTTGCCAGATTACTAAGGGAAATTGATCATCTAACTGTCCAGCAATAATTTCATCACAAGCTTTAGCAATTAAATCGGCTTTTTCTGCTGATAATACACCAAGTTCGGTATTGGCAAGCGCAGCTGCTTTTTTCAGGTATCCAAAAGCATGGATAATTTCTTTTGGCATCGAACCTTCTGGTCCGATTTTGAAGTTATTGCGTGAGCGTTCGGTTTGTGCACCCCAGTATTTGTCGGCTGGTACCTGCACCTCGCCCATGGTATCGTGTTCTATTCTGAAACTCATTATATTTTTGATTTTTATTGTCGCAAATTTAGGTTTTTTGCCTTTTAAAGCGTTGGATTTATGTAAGATATTTAATGGATAACAAAATATATCGCCGAAATGTCGGTATTCTTTTTATTCTTCAACATAATGTACAAACTTTTATCCTGGCTAGCCGCTTCTACCAATGAAATCATATTCATACCTTTACCGCAAATATGCAGGGATTAGTTATTAAATCTACAGGGAGCTGGTATAGTGTTTTGGCCGATAATGGCGAACGCTATGATTGCCGGATTGTTGGGAAATTCAGGATTAAAGGACTTAAAACCACCAACCCGATTGCGGTTGGCGACAGGGTGAAATTTGATCTGGAACGGGATAGCAACCAGGGTTTGATACACGAAATGCTGCCACGTAAAAACTACATTATCCGCAAATCGATCAACCTAAGTAAGCAGGCGCAGATATTGGCTGCAAATTTGGATATGGCCATGTTGGTGGTTACGCTGGCTTCGCCCCGTACATCTTTAGGTTTCATCGATCGTTTCCTGGTTACGGCCGAGGCTTACGATGTACCTGCGGTTTTGGTGTTTAATAAACTCGATCTGTTTAGTAAAGAGGGTTTAGAAATTCTTCAGGAGTTTAAAGAGATATACGAGAGTATTGGTTATGCCTGTTACGAAGTTTCGGCTTTAAAAGGCATTAATATTCCGGTTATTCAGGAATTGATTACAAATAAAATTACACTGATATCTGGTCACTCGGGCGTTGGGAAATCGAGTTTAATTAATGCATTATTGCCCGATCGTGATTTAAGAACGGGAGAGGTTTCAGACTGGAGCGATAAAGGGCAGCATACCACTACTTTTGCCGAAATGTTCGAATTACCACAGGGCGGTTTCATTGTCGATTCTCCCGGAATTAGAGAACTGGGCGTTATTGATATTGAAAAAGAAGAACTAGGTCATTTTTTTAGAGAAATCTTTAAAACCTCGCACAATTGCCGTTTTAACAACTGCAGGCACATTAATGAGCCTGGTTGTGCCGTTTTAGCCGCGGTAAACGAGGGCGAAATTGCCGTTTCGAGGTATGAAAGTTACCTGAGCATTTATCACGGAAACGATACTCGTCATTAATTGAGTGAGGGGTCGAAAGTCAGAAGATATGATGCGTGATAAAATACTTCTTGATTGAACCAACGAATTAGATTGAAAACCTTTACAAAAAAATAAGTAATGAAATTTAAACTGGGAGATTTTGTGCGTTTTGTTGATGAAAAACGTGAAGGTTATGTAACTAAAATTATCGATAGCCAAACTTTAGGTGTTACCGATGAAGATGGTTTCGAGATACCTGTTGCGGTGAGTAATTTAACTTCTGTACATGGTCATGGTGTGGTAGCCGAAGAGTTAGATGCCCCCAAACCCGTCCATGTAAATATCCCCAGTATTAACAAAATCGAAAACGGTATTTATATAGCTGTTGCTACCGATGATAAGGCCGGTAATGTGGTACATTTTCACCTGCAGAACCATTCTCCAAATATTTTATTGGTAAACTTAACTACGGAGCGTAAAGAGAAGTATGCAGGTGCTTTTCATGGGATAATCGAATCTTACGGCTCTACTTTAGTTTATTCTGCTTCCTTGGCTGATCTTGATCTTTGGCCAGAATTTAACTTTCAGGTTTTAGTATTTAGCAAAGCTGATGTGAAACCTATCGATCCTTTGGTAATCCGTAAGAAATTTAGGGCAAAAGATTTTAGCACCGAACAAAAGGAATTGCCTCAATTGAGAAATAAGGGCTGGTTAATCCGCTTGGATGATCTGGTTCCGGTAACCATCGATCCGCAAAAATTAAAAGAAAGTTTTTTTAAATCAACTGAAGAGAAAAAAACAGTTACAGCCCCTCAAAAAGAAATCGATCTGCACATCGAAAAATTGAGAGATGATCATCATTTTCTGGAAGCTGATGAAATGTTGCAGATACAGATCAATCATTTTCAAACTGCGATGGATGCTGCGGTTGTGCATCATTTCGATAAAATCGTTTTTATCCACGGTTCAGGAAATGGTACTCTACGAGATAAAATCCATAAACTGATCAGTAAAAACCCACATGTAAAAACATACATGGATGCCAGAAAAGAAAAGTTTGGTTACGGGGCTACAGAAGTGGTTTTTAAATAGTAGGCTTTTGTTTGTGGTGTAAGATGTACCATCTTACACTGAATCATCTTTTTAGATTTACGCTAGGTAAGATGGTCACATCTGATTGCATTGCAGTCTTTCCCATGCGATTCGTCATTCTGAACTTGTTTCAGAATCTATTTGGTAAATTAAAAATTCTATACGGTGTGTTCAGAATAACAGAAGGTGAATTCAATCCTGAGTCTGTAGAAGGATAAACTGGTAATTTATTATTTGGGCGTTGCCCAATCCCGTGAAGAACGGGAAAGGGGCGGGCTTTGCAGGGCTACGCTTCGCTGGATCTTACACTGAATCAAATCTTTTTAGATGTGCAATAAGTCAGATGGTAACATCTGACTTCACAGAGAAGATGATTCTGAACTTGTTTCAGAATCTATTAGTAAATTAAAGATTCTTCATTGCATTCAGAATGACAAAAAAACTAAAATCCAAACTCCAAAACCACTACAATTGCATTGTTGCCCAATGCTTCCAGTTCTACCTGTTCAATATCCCAGAGCGCTAAACCATCTCTTGAGTGCATCAAGCGGCCTTCAATTTCGAAAGCCCCATCAATAATAAAAGCATAGAACCGATGGTTTGGACTTTGCATTTTATAAACTGCTTCTTCACGACCAGCAAAAATGCCGGCACTTAATTTAAAAGGCAATTTTGGGTTTGATATAATTTCGAGCAGCTGGTTCTTGTTTTTCTCAAAATCGAAACTGAAAAGCATTTCACTTGCCCGCATTAAAAACATATCGGTTTTAATCCCAAACTGTATGTAGTTAATCACATTGTTTTGATAAGGATTGCTGATTTCTAAAACTTCTCCCTTACCCATATTCAACACCTGTACTTGCCCGGTTTCTAAAGCAAATTCTTTTCCGTTGGCAACAATATCAATTCCGCCAGTAATGGGCATAAATATCTGGAGCGAATCTTCCTTGCATAGAAAAAACGTAACCTTTCCGCCAGCAATCGATTCATCATTACATAAAAATAAGTTGCCGAAAGGTGTTCTGTGCTCACTGTAATATTTCTCAAAATTAAAGGTGCTGTATCTTCTTAGTGCCGAAGTTTCTGTTAAGCCCCGCTTTTCAAGACTGTTAATGTCCGAATTGATCAATTCGAATTTAAAGTTTTCAAAAGTCAGAAAACGTCTGCCTAAATTATCCAGTACATCAGGAATAATTCCATTTAACTGGCGCAAATAGCCAGTAATAGCTGCACTGACCAAAAAATGTAACTTCTCTGCCTCTGGAACATTCAGTACCATTTCGGCGAAAGTAGTAAGCCGCTCTTCCTGATTATAAAATTGAGCTTGCATTTTAAATTCAGCAAAACTGTCTTCATGTACAAACTTGTCCCATGTGCTGGTATTGGTTGCATCAATTATTTTTCGATAGCATAGCGTAATTACTTTCATTGACATGCATAAAATTAAAAAAGACGCTAAGAAATCCTAACGTCTTTATGAAAATAAAACAATTATAAGGATTATACTAAGCTTTTACGTTCCATTTAAACGTGAGTTCGAAACCTGTTGAAAACAAAAGCAAAAAAAGCTTAGAAATTGAGGAACGCTTTTTGCGATGATGTAATTTCTTTTTATAAAAGATTAAAACTAGCTTTGCCGCTATTAATGAAACACCTGGTTACCATATCGCTTGTATTTTTTAGCTTAACACATTTGGCAAAAGCCGAACGCGTTGAAGGGCTAAGGATATTAAACGAATATTGTAACGAGCATAATATCAGCGTTAATTCAACAGGTAAAGAGTCGGTTCAACTTAATGAAGACCGTAACCCTTATCTGTTATCGTACACCAAGCTTGCTTTAATCGGGACCCAAGCCCAATTGAAAGTTGCAAAATATGTGAGCGTAAATCAGGTAATTGCCGATTTAACAATCAGAAAAAAACCGAAGAACAATAGTCCCTAATTTTCTTTTCTACAAGATTTTTTGAGAGGTTTTTAGCCTCATTCATACCAACAACTGCCAAACTGACTTAAGAAAGACAATGGCTTGGTTGTTGTAACACACCATTTTTTAATAATAAATACGATTTAAAATATTATAATGTTAGGATTTTTAGCGAAGGTTTTCGGAAGTAAATCAGAAAGAGATATAAAGGCTATTCAGCCATTGGTTGTTAAAATTAACGAACACTACAGTAAACTGTCTGCGCTTAGCAACGATGAGTTACGTGGTAAAACCATAGAATTTAAAGAAAAGATTTCGGCCTTTTTAACCGAAATTGATGAGAAAATTTCAGCACTAAAAGCTGATGCAGAAAGCGAAGATTTAGATCTTCACCAGAAAACAGCGATTTATGATCAGGTTGATGCCTTAGGTAAAGAGCGCGACACAGAATTAGAGAAAGTACTTTTGGAAATCCTTCCGGAAGCTTTCGCTGTAATTAAAGAAACTTCTCGTCGTTTAAGCGAAAACGATTATTTAGAGGTTACCGCAACCCAGTTCGATAGAGATTATGCTGCAAGAAAAAACAATGTTAAAATTGTTGGCGATAAAGCACAATGGGCGAATAGGTGGGATGCTGCAGGAACCGAAGTCGTTTGGAATATGGTGCATTACGATGTACAGCTAATTGGTGGTATTGTATTGCACAGCGGTAAAATTGCCGAGATGGCTACCGGTGAGGGTAAAACCCTGGTAAGTACATTGCCGGCTTATTTAAATGCATTGGCCGGACAAGGTGTTCATATTGTTACCGTGAATGATTACTTGGCCCGTCGTGATAGTGAGTGGAATGGCCCCTTATTCGAATTTCATGGTTTAAGTGTAGATTGTATTGATAAACATGAGCCAAACTCTGAAGAAAGGAGAAAAGCTTATGCCGCAGATATTACCTACGGAACCAATAATGAATTCGGTTTTGATTACCTGCGTGACAATATGTCGCAGACACCTGATCAATTGGTGCAGCGCAAGCAGCATTTTGCAATGGTGGATGAGGTCGATTCAGTTTTGATTGATGATGCCCGTACCCCTTTGATTATCTCAGGTCCGATTCCACGTGGCGATGAGCATGAGTTTTATGAATTAAAACCACGTATCGAACGTTTGGTTAATGCACAAAAAGCTTATGTAACCCAAGCATTAAACGAAGCGAAGAAATTAATCAACGCAGGCAACAGCGGAACCGAAGAAGGTGAAGGTGGTTTAGCCTTATTGCGTGCATACCGTGGTTTGCCAAAAAACAAAGCTTTAATTAAGTTTTTAAGTGAAAGCGGTGTTCGTGGTTTGTTGTTGAAAACCGAAAACCACTATATGGCAGATCAATCTAAGAATATGCCTAAGGTAGATTCTGAATTGTATTTCTATATCGATGAGAAAAATAACCAGGTTGAGTTAACTGAAAAAGGTATCGAACTGATTACCCAGTCAGGTGAAGATCCTCATTTCTTCGTATTGCCTGATGTAGGTACTGAAGTTGCAGATTTAGAGAAATCTGACATGCCTTTAGAAGAAAAGGTTGTTCAAAAAGATGCCTTAATGCGCGATTATTCTGTTAAAGCAGAACGCATCCACTCGGTTAACCAATTGTTAAAAGCTTATACTTTATTTGAAATTGATGTAGAGGCGAGTTTTGGTCAATCTATAAACTAGATGTGGTAGAAATTCCAACCAACAGAAATATTTCTAGAAAAGATGAGCAGGATTACGTTTACCGTACTGTTCGTGAAAAATATAACGCTGTTGCTTCAGAAATTCAGTTTCTTGTTTTCCCGTATTCTCACTACGAAACAGAATATGAATTGGATAAAGAAGGAAATCCAAAACAAAAAGATGGCAAACCGGTAATCAAATACGATCCAACAGGTAGGGCTGTGCCTAAGCTCGATGCTAAAGGTGCATTAATCCCAGCGGTTAATCCTGAAACAGGGCAACTAGAGCCGCAAGCTGGTCGCCCGGTATTGGTGGGTACAACATCGGTAGAGATTTCAGAATTGTTAAGCCGTATGCTTAAACTCCGCGGAATTAAACACAATGTATTAAATGCGAAAATGCACCAGAAAGAGGCCGATATTGTTGCCGAAGCTGGTCAGGCAGGAACTGTAACCATTGCAACCAACATGGCTGGTCGTGGTACCGATATTAAATTGGGTGCAGGTGTTAAAGAAGCTGGCGGTTTAGCCATTGTAGGTACCGAGCGTCACGAGTCTCGTCGTGTAGATAGACAGTTACGTGGTCGTGCAGGTCGTCAGGGCGATCCGGGTTCATCTCAGTTCTTCGTTTCGTTAGAAGATAACTTAATGCGTTTATTTGGTTCAGAACGTATTTCTGGTATTATGGTACGTATGGGTATCGAAGATGGTGAAGTGATCCAACACTCTATGATTACCAAATCTATCGAACGTGCACAGAAAAAAGTAGAAGAAAACAACTTTGGTATCCGTAAACGTTTATTGGAGTACGATGATGTGATGAACTCGCAACGTACTGTAATTTACGCTAAACGTAAAAACGCGTTATTTGGCGAGCGTTTAGATGTAGATATGAACAATATGGTTTTCGATGTTGCTGAAGATATCGTAAGCGAATATAAACAAGAAGGAAATTACGATGGTTTTAAACTGGAAGTAATCAAAAACTTCTCTTTAGATACGGCCATTACCGAAAAAGAATTTACTTCAACCAACATCCCTCAGTTAACTGAAAGGTTATTTGATGAAGCTGAAGCATTTTACGCACGTAAATCGGAAGCCATTATCCAACAATCATTACCAGTTTTAACCCAGGTTTATCAGGAACGTGGCGAGCACATCGAACAGATTGTGGTTCCGTTTACTGATGGTATCCGTGGTATTCAGGTAGCGGTTGATTTGAAAAAAGCTATCGATAATAAAGGAAAAGAAGTAGTTCGTTCATTCGAAAAAACCATTGTCCTTGCCTTGATCGATGATAGCTGGAAAGAGCATTTACGCGAAATGGATGATTTGAAGCAATCTGTACAAAATGCAGTTTACGAACAAAAAGATCCATTGGTGATTTATAAAATGGAAGCTTTCAACCTATTTAAAAACATGCTTAATGCGGTAAATAAAGAAGTAGTAAGTTTCTTATATAAAGGCGGTATCCCGGTTCAGCAAGAGCCAGACCAGGTTAGAGAAGCACCAGCTCCGGTAAAACAGCCGAAGTTGCAAACTACTAAACAAGAATTTGGTAGAGAAGAACCAGGTATCGAATTTGGCGATACGCGTGAGCCCGTTCCACAACAGCCAATCCGTAAGGAAGCAACCGTTGGCAGAAATGAACCTTGCCCATGCGGTAGTGGTAAAAAATTCAAAAATTGCCACGGCGCTAATTTATAATCAAGAGATATAATGCTTTATCAAGCCTCAACATTTGTTGGGGCTTTTTTTATAACTAAAACCCCTAGTTTTATTTGTGTAGTTGCACTCATAATGAATTTACTTCGCTCCAACGTCATGCTGAATTTATTTTACAAGTAGAAATAGTGTTTTCAATTGTCGTGTAGCTACTACGTGGTCAGCATCTTATAAGACCCATTCTTGTTGTTAAGAAGAAATGAGATGATATTTTATTCATCTGCTCACTAAATGCCAAGGTCTTTTACACATGAAAACAATATTAACTTTTATAGGCTGTTTGTTCCTTTTTACCACTGCTTTTGCACAAAAAGGAGAGGTTACGGTTATAAAAGATCCCTTAATTGATAGTTTAATTGCCAAACGTTTGGCAGTTTATAAAACTTCTGGAGAGGTAAAACCGGGTAAACCCATTGTTTCGGCTTACGGTTACCGCGTACAGATTTTCTATGGGTCAGACCGGCGCGAAGTTTTTAACGAACAGGCAAGGTTTAAAGGACTTTATCCTAAATATAATACCTACCTCGTTTATAAAGAACCTAACTATTACGTTCGAGTGGGCGATTTTAGAACACGCTTAGAAGCGCAGCGCCTCATAAACGAACTCAGACCAAACTTCCCGACACTGTTTATTTTTAGGGAAAAAATTAATGCACCAAGTTTAGATACCACAACAAGTAATGATCAAAAATAAAATCCAAGAACTAGCCGCGAACATTTTTAACGATGTAGTAGGCTATCGTCAACATATCCATGCCAATCCTGAATTATCTTTCAAAGAATTCGAAACTTCATTGTTCATCAAGGATAAATTAAAAAAATGGGGAATTGAATATACCGATTGTGCCAATACCGGTGTGGTAGGTTTAATTAAGGGTAACCAGCCATCTGATAAAGTAATTGCTTTACGTGCCGATATGGATGCATTACCTATTCACGAAGCAAACGACAAACCTTACCGTTCTAAAAACCATGGCGTAATGCATGCCTGCGGACACGATGTTCACACTTCGTCACTTTTAGGAACAGCTCATATCCTAAACCAAATGAAAGATGAATTCGGTGGAACCATCAAATTGATCTTCCAGCCCGCAGAGGAGTTGTTGCCAGGCGGAGCAAGTATCATGATTAAAGAAGGTGTATTGGAGAATCCAAAACCGGATTATATTGTTGGTCAGCATGTAATGCCGTTAATTGATGCCGGTAAAGTAGGTTTCCGTTCAGGTATTTACATGGCCTCAACAGATGAATTATATGTTACTGTAACCGGGAAAGGTGGTCATGGTGCGCAGCCTCACCAAAATATCGATCCGGTTTTAATTGCATCGCATATCATTATTGCTTTGCAACAGATTGTTAGTCGCAATGCCGATCCACGTACACCATCGGTTTTATCTTTTGGTAAGGTAAATGCCAATGGAGCAACTAACATTATCCCGAATGAGGTAAAAATCGAGGGTACGTTTAGAACCTTAGATGAGGGCTGGAGAGATGAAGCACATAAACGCATGAAAAAAATGGCTGAAGGAATTGCCGAAAGTATGGGGGGAAGTTGCGATTTTGATATCCATAGAGGTTATCCATTTTTAATTAACGAAGAAAAATTAACAGCAAATGCAAAGGCTTTTGCCGAAGAATTTTTGGGGAAAGACAATGTGGTTGATTTAGATATCTGGATGGCTGCCGAAGATTTTTCTTTCTACTCGCAGGTAACAGATGCCTGTTTTTATCGTTTAGGTACTGGGAATGCCGCAAAAGACACGCAATATTCAGTACATACACCAAGATTTGATATTGATGAAGATGCCTTGAAAATATCAACAGGATTAATGGCCTATATTGCTTTAAAACAATTAGGGAATTAATGATAAGGTGGAGGATGTAAGATGGACGGAATTAATCTTTCTCCCGTTTTACATCTTTCATGATACATTATCCATTTTACCTTTTACATCTACCTTCCATGAAAAAAGTATTTTTGTTATTATTGTTAACGTCGCTCTTTTACACAGGTTTCGCTCAGGAAATCAACCGCTTTAATCCTGATACAATTAAAACCATTACGCTCGATTCTGCAGTAAATATCAAGGCCGAAAAATTGAATGTAGAGACATTTATCAGAAAGGTGATGTACGATACTTCCTTTTATCAATCGTTTAGGGATATGAAACGTTATTCTTTCATTGCCGAAAACAGGATTTACAGTTACGATAAAAAGAACAAGGTTGATGGAAAAATTTACCGTAAAATAAGACATAACAATAGCGGTCCTTATAAAATGGAGTATCTGGTAAAACAGGATACCGGGAAAATTTATAAGAAAAATGGCAAATACCAACTTTATACCGTAGAGATGTTCGATTACATTTTTATGAATGCCTATAACACCGATTTTGTACCCAATGCACCCAAACCTGACGGAAAGGGCGGAACAAATGAAAGTTATAAAGACAAACTCAAAACATTAATCTTTAATCCTGGCCGTCCGGTAAAAGTTCCTTTTATTGGCAGTAAAACCGAAATATTTTCAGCCAATATGCGCCAGTATTATGATTATGGTTTCACCAGCGGTACCTATCTTGATTCTATTCCGGTTTATCGTTTTAAGGTTTCAGTTAAACCCGATTTAAGCAGCTGGACAAAAGATGGCATCATGATCAAGGAACTGGTTACCATTTTCGATAAAAGAAATTTCAATATTCTGGGGCGTTATGTAGATATGAAATACAGCAATATGCTGTTCGATTTTGATGTGCAGATGAATATAGAAATGGGCTATTTCGGAGACGATAAATTACCAACCAAAATTACCTACCAGGGTAACTGGGATTATCCTTTCAAAAAGGAAGAACGGGCTAGTTTTTTAATCGTACACAAAGATTATAAACTCGAAAAGGGCAAATAAGGATTTAATAATATGTCTTTCTAGAGAGCCGTCACCCTGAATTCATTTCAGGGTCTATTTTGCATGAAAGATGCTGACCGCGTAGTAGCTACAAGACAATTGAAAACACTATTTCTACTTGTAAAATAAATTCAGGACGACGATCGCATTGGGGTAAAGAGTAAAAATTAATCATCATGATAAATATTAATCGAACTCAGGTTATTATCTTTAAACGATTATTTAAACCAATAAATATGCAATTCCTTTCCCCGTTAAAATTTAAAATATCATTAGCTTTATCACTGTTTTTGGGCCTTCATGTACATGCACAGGTGCTCACTTCAAAACAGATCGATAGTGTTGTAGAAAAAACACTCACCACCTTTAATGTTCCCGGAATTGCAGTTTCTGTAATTAAAGACGGTAAAATAATCCATTTAAAAGGTTATGGGGTAAGTTCCATCAAAACCAATAAAAAGGTTGATGAGAATACCCTTTTTGGTGTGGCATCAAATACAAAAGCATTCACGGCTGCGGCATTGGGTATGTTGGTTGATGAAAAGAAAATCACCTGGGATACTAAAGTTACCGATGTAATTCCGGAGTTTAAAATGTACGATGCCTACGTAACCAGCGAATTTACTATCCGCGATTTGCTCACGCACCGCAGCGGTTTGGGTTTAGGTGCGGGCGATTTAATGATCTGGCCAGATTCTTCAACCGTTGATAAAAAGCAATTGATCCATAACCTGCGTTATTTAAAGCCGGTTTCCTCTTTCCGTACCAAATACGATTACGACAACCTGATGTATATTGTTGCTGGCGATGTGGTAGCAAGGGTTTCAGGAATTACTTACGAAGATTTTATTGAAAGCAGGATCATTAAACCATTAGGCATGACCAAAACGGCAGCTTCGTGGTACCGCTTAAAAGACAAATCGAATGTAATTGATGGCCATGCCCCTTACGAAGGTAAACTGCTTCCTGTAGGACTAAGCTTCGGAGAGATCGCAAATGCTGCTGGTGGAATTTATTCGAACGTTACCGATATGAGCAAATGGGTAATGGCCATGATCAATGGCGGCAAATATGGCGAAACTCTTGACAAGAAATTATTCAGTCCTGCTGTGGCAAGAGAACTTTGGACGCCGCAGACCATTATTGCAGGAGGTAATCCAGCTGCTTTTAGTAGTTATGGCCTAGGTTGGTTTTTGAGTAATGTAAATGGCAATTTTCAGGCAACACACACAGGCGGTCTGTCAGGGATTGTAACACAGGTAACGATCATTCCAGAGATGAAATTGGGCATTATTGTATTAACCAATCAGCAATCTGGTGCTGCTTTTAATTCGATCACCAATTCGATTAAAGATGGTTATCTTGGTATTAGAGGACAGGACAGGATTAAAACCTATAACGATAACAGGCTCAGAAACGAAAAACAGGCTGACGAGATGGTAAGCAAAGTTTGGAACGATATTGCGGCTCAGCAAAAACTGTCGGTCGCAAAGCCAGATGTTAAACATTATTATGGCATTTTTCATGATGCCTGGTTTGGCGATGTAACCATTAGTGAGGTGAACGGCAAGATGCATTTTCAGGCTAAAAACGCTCCAAAATTGAAAGGCGACATGACTTACTACAAAGGAAATACCTTTATTGTAAAATGGTACGATAGAAGTTTAGATGCCGATGCTTTTGTTAATTTTAGTTTAGATAACAATGCTTCGGCCAATGGTTTTAAAATAGAAGCGATTTCGCCGCTAACCGATTTTAGTTTCGATTTCCAGGACCTGGATTTTAAAAAGACCGATAAAAAATAACCTAACCAATTATACAATGAAAACATTATTTAAAACGAGTATTTTACTAAGCTTTTGCTTAATTGCATTTACATCAATGACATTTAAACCAAAACGGATTATCTTCTTTGGCGACTCGATTACCCAACAGGGTGTTTCTAAAAACGGATATGTAACCCTGATCAAAAAATCGCTCGATTCTACTAAATATGATATAATTGGAGCCGGAATTGGCGGCAACAAGGTTTACGATTTATACCTGCGTTTAGAAGATGATGTGCTCAACAAGAAACCCGATTTAGTGGTGATTTATGTCGGTATTAATGATGTTTGGCATAAACAATCTTCTCATACCGGAACCGATTATGACAAATATTTAAAGTTTTATCAGGCGCTGATCAACAAAATTCAGGGTGTAGGCAGCAAAGTGGTATTGGTTACTCCATCAGTTGTTGGTGAGAAAAAAGATGGTACGAATGAGCTAGATGCCGATTTGAATAAATATGCTGAAGGTATTAGAACATTGGCTGCAAAAAATAATCTTCCTGTATGCGATTTAAGGAAAATTTTTGCAGAGTACGAGGCAAAAAATAATCCAGAGGATAAAGAAAAAGGCATTTTAACTGTTGATAGAGTACACTTAAATGAAACAGGTAATAAATTGGTTGCCGATCAGTTATTGCCTTTGGTGAAGTAGATAGATATTCGTCATTGCGAAGCGAAGAAGGGGATTGTACAATGGAGTGAAGCAATCTTTCCAGTTTAACAGATCAAAATAATAATGGAAAGAGGAGGGACAGTTTACATTATTACTAATTTTACTCATACTACATTATATGTCGGAGTTACTTCAGATTTAATGTTTAGGATAAAAGAGGATAGAGACAAGGTATATCCGAAATCTTTTTCGGCTAAATATAACATGGACAAACTTGTTTATTTTTGTTCTTATGATTCGATAGAGGAAGCGATTGCAGAAGAAAAGAGAATTAAGGGTGGAAGCCGTAAAAAAAAGATAAAATTAATAGAATCCATGAGTCCTGAATGGAAGGATTTATGGGAGATAGTGAAAGAATGGTAAATATTATACCATTGTAGATTAAAAATATATCGTCATTGCGAACTGAAGAAGGGGATTGTGCGATGGAGTGAAGCAATCTTTCCTGTTTGACGGTAACCAATTGAAAATAAATAAAAGCATAAAAGATTGCTTCGTCGTGCCTCCTCGCAATGACGA
>NZ_JBFTRT010000140.1:0-15464 GCF_056399685.1 Pedobacter sp. 01N416 | reverse complement strand
CCTAAGACTTCAACTTCTTGGCGCTCTGTTTTTACAATAAATGGATGTAATTTATCTTTGTTTACATTAAAATACCCTTCACCAGAAAGTTCCACCATTCGTTTTTTCTTTTTTGTAAAAGAAGTTGGATACTTTAAGCTAGATGCTGAATTTAGATACACCACAGTTCCATCGGGTAACCTCACCTGAGTTTGTTCTCCATTTGAGGTTTGTAGGGTATTAAATCCACTGCTAAACGCACTTTCGCGATCATTAATGGTGTATATAATTTGTCCATCAGCAGTTTTAGAAATACTTATCCCTGGTTCATTTGCAAGCACACCTGTTTTCTTGTCTGAGATATAGATTTTTTTTCCATTGGCCAAAGTCAAGATTGCGCCATTTTTACCTGGGCCTTTATCTGCAATTTGTTCAATCCCATTAAAATGGGCTATATTTCTAAAATACCCTATTCCTGCACCAAATATCACCATTATAATAGCCGCAGCAGCAATTCGAGGCCATAATGAAACTCGTTTTGTTGGTTTGATTTTTAACAATATCGCTTCAAACATGCTTTTGTTTAAGCTGTTTAAATCTTTAGCAAATTGCTCGGGGATAAAAATCTCTTTATCCTGATCAGCATTATACCATGCTGCAAATTCCTTTGTTTCTTCTGATGTAATTGATCCATCCTTCCATCTGGAAGCCAAGTGTTTAAAGCGATCTGGCGTATTTAACTTCTCCATATATAAAGGTTTCTATATATAAGTCAGCTAAAAACAAGTTATCCCTTGCTTGTAAAAGGAAATAAATTAAAGAAGTGTTAATAGGAAGGTATTTAGACCTGTTTTGAGCGATTTTATTGCTTTTGTTAAATGGCCTTCAACCGTTTTCTCAGAGATCCCGAGTTTTTCGGCAATTTGCTTTTGGGAATGTCCACCGTCTCTACTCAAAACAAATACAAGTCGGCACTTTTCTGGCAATTCCGCAACGAGTTCGGCAAGTCTATCTTTCAATTCCATAAACGCTAACCATTGTCGAGTAGAATCGTCAATATCAGAAATACGAAGATTATCCAAATAAATTTGATGGTTATTTTTTTTGTCCAACACATTAATTACTCGATATTTTACAGAAACCGCAAGGTAACTGCTTAGTGCTCCCCTAATCTCCAATTGTGTTCTGCGGTTCCAAAGGCTGATAAATATATTTTGTACAATTTCTCGGGCTTCCTCAAGATCGCCGATTTTATTTGCAGCAACAGTAAAGAGCTTCTTCCAGTATCGGTTGTAAATTTCAGTAAAAGCAAGTTCATCGCCAGTTTTTAACAAGCTGATTAATTCTGGCTCTGAAAGTTTACTGTGTCTATTCATACGTTAAAATCCTGTCTCAGGATAATAGTAGACTGATCAAATCTAAAGAAATTATCTCATTATCCTATAGTTATGAGGCTCAAAAGCTTCTTTCCTGTACTAATCGATCAATTTATAACCTTGTCCCCTGATATTCAATATTTCTACATGAGTATCTTTAACAAAGTATTTGCGCAACCTGCTAATGTATACATCCATACTTCGGGCATTAAATATATTATCGTCGCCCCAAAGCTTTAATAATGCAATATTTCTATCTAGTATGCTATTTTTATGTTGTAACAACAGCGCCAATAAATCAGCTTCCCGTTGAGATAATGCAATTGTTGAATTTTCAAACATCAACTCCAACTTTTTGTGGTTAAACTCATAAGGTCCTATCTTATTTGACACTTCCAGTACTGGAGAGTTGGTTATTATGCCTGGAATTTTTCTGCGCATCATGCTTTTTAGCCTAAGTATTAGCTCTTCCATGCTAAATGGCTTTTTCATGTAGTCATCTGCCCCAGCCTCGAATCCCTTTAATACATCTTCTGTTTGAGACTTTGCCGTTAGAAAGATAGCAGGAATAAATTCATCTACTTTGCGGATATCTTGAAGCAAAGAGATGCCATCCTTTCTGGGCATCATAATATCAATGATGCAAATGTCTGGCTTTAGCTGATTGAACATGCTCCAACCCTCAACACCATTCTTAGCAATCTTGATTTCAAAGCCTCTTTTACCAAGTGTTTCAGCAATAATCATTGCCAGAACATCTTCATCCTCAACCAATAGTACTTTAATTTTATCCATAGATAGGGAATTTTAGGATAAAAGTTGTTCCGACACCTTTACTGCTCTTTACGTCGATCTTTCCATTCAAAGCAGCAACAAGCTCCTTAACATAGTTTAGCCCTAGTCCGTATCCCTTTACGTCATGAATATTGCCCGATGGCACCCTATAAAATTTATCAAAGATATAGGGCAAATACTGTTCATCGATCCCTTTTCCATCATCCTTTACTTCCAGTTTCCAATGATGATCTGTTAGTGCAGCAATTATATTAATCTTTACCTGTCCTTCTGTATACTTAATAGCATTGTCTGCCAGATTGGTTAGCACGGTGTGGATAATATACTTATCTGTATTAACATACGCATTAAGAGGCAGATTATATTGGATTGAAACATGATCATGGACAGAAAACTCGGCTATTGTTTTATTAATGAGTGCCAGAAGATCTACCTGTTCTATATTTACTTGTTTATCACCATGCTCATACCTGGTGATATCTAAAAGCCGATCAACATTACTATCTAATTTATCCAAAATAGCAGTATTGATCTCAAGATAGCGAGAAGTTATTTCTGGATCTGAAGATTCACCGAATTTATGAAGAGCCTCGTGGGTCGACTTCAGAATAGAGATCGGGGTACGCAGTTCATGGGCTATATTGCTAAAAAAATCATTCTTCATAGAATCCAATTTCATCTGTCTTCGAATAATGATCCACATATAATAAAGACTAGCAGCAGATAAAAAAATCAATAACAAAGAAATTAAAGCTGGGGCCAAGATTCGCAGCAATAAATATTGACCCTTAYTGGTGATATTTACAACAATAACATCGCCATCATTAGAAAAGCTTACAAATACGGCAGCCTTATTAAGGGGTAGTGTTTTTTGTTTCTTGAGCAAAACAAGCTTGAACGAAACATCCAAGTTGTTCTTTTGGAGCTCTCGCTGTAAGAACGAACTTAACACTTCAATTTTCAACGGTTTGCCAAAATTTCGGGCTATTAGCGTAGTAGTTGCCAATTTCATTTGCGCGACATCTGGAGGGGTGTTTTGAGAATTTGGAAACCTAACTATAACTCCCTCTCCTGCTGGGGCTGTTTCGAGCCACCTGTCACGTTCAGCGGGAACTCTCACAACCCCATTGATTTTTGAAAGAGAAGGTGAATCTGTCTTAAAAACAATCTGAGGGCCAATCTCTTTTAACAAATAAGCGCCAATGCTTCGTTCCAATGAAAAAGTTACCGAACTATAAAAATTACGTTCTTCTGCCTTATAAGAATTATATACCCAGTATACCTGAAACACAATAATTCCTGTTATTGTTATAATAGCCAACAACCATACAAAATGCATTCTTTTCCTCATGTAAATTATATTTCTTTCTGTAATGCCGTATTCAGTAATGTAAAGATACCTAATTATAGGCAGCCGAACAGTAGAGTTAACACTAGTTAACACTAGTTAAGACAGGGTTAACATAAACTACAAGCACCACAAAGTAGTTTTGCTTATATCAAAATATAAAATAAATTTAAATTTAAATTCACATGAAAAATTATTTAATGTTAATAACCCTGTGTTTAATAGCTAGCCTTGCTAGCGCCCAG
Organism: Pedobacter sp. 01N416; assembly: GCF_056399685.1. Classification (NCBI taxonomy): domain Bacteria; kingdom Pseudomonadati; phylum Bacteroidota; class Sphingobacteriia; order Sphingobacteriales; family Sphingobacteriaceae; genus Pedobacter; species Pedobacter sp. 01N416. Next base: position 11,721 of record NZ_JBFTRT010000140.1, on the reverse strand, counting down.
GGAGGAATGCGCAAAGAAGACATATTCCCAAAAAATGCAAAATACTTCGTTAAAGGAGGAGCAGAAATACCTTACGCAAAGATTGATAGTGTTATGCAGTCCTGGGGGGGGAGGTTTCAAATGGAGAAGCGTACAGAAGGCAATGAACAACGCATCTATTTGGTAAAAGTTGACACCTCGAAGATGAACCAACGACAAGAACAAATGGAGCAAAAAAATGAGATGATGGCAAAAGAGACTACGGGAAAAACTGCACCTCCCTTTGAACTAAGTGACATTAATGGAAAAAAATACGCGTTGCAAGATCTGAAAGGAAAAGTGGTTGTACTTAACTTTTGGTTTGCGGCTTGCGTACCATGTCAACATGAAATGCCTGAACTCAATAAATTAAAAGAAAAATACAAGGGCAAGGATGTTGTCTTTCTTGGCATAGGAAATGACAATGCTAAGGAGATTAAGGAATTCTTAAAAACAAATACCTTCAATTACACACTATTGAGTGATGGAAATAAAACAGCCCGTGATTATAAAGTTTCCTCATATCCAACTTCAATAGTAATTGACAAAAGTGGCGTAATCAAATATTCGCAAATTGGCGGAGAGAATATCGCTGAATCTTTAACAAAAGAAATTGATAAACAGCTCTAGTCTAATAAACTACCTTATATTCTACTTCATAAAAAAGGTGTATCATAATCAGAGAACACTAAAAAAGTCTTTTTAAATATTTGAAGTCCAAAAAGAGCAGAAAAAACTATGGTTATCTGCTCTTTTTTTATACCAAAAAAAGCATCCCTAAAGCCATTATTTTCAGAACAAAGACAAAACTCCATGTGGCCAAAACAGAAAATGGCGATCTGCAAACCCTTAATGGCACCATTCACATGCTTGATTATATGGCGCAGAAACCTATGATACTTCATGCGAAAGTCCATATCAAAAAATGTCCAGGCAGCAGCCAGATCATTGTCTTCTACAAGCTTTCCCCTAAACCATTCACAGCTGTGATATGGCTGAAGCTGAATGCACTATGGGCGGGTTTTAAATGTTCGGGATAGTTATTTCAGAAAAATGAAAAATATGGCAAAATGCTCATGGGCAGAACGGCATCCTTTTGATACAAAAGATATAGCGGATTGCACGGCCTTTAAAGCCTTAATCTACATATACGATTAGGACTAGTCCTGATTAGCATCAGCTTCTAAAATACATTGGATAAGATATCACATTGGATATATTCGTTGTCTTATTGTCATAGTAAAGAAAATTCGGTAAATTGTATTATTGAAATAGAGGGTTGAGTCTGATTGAAAATTAACTTACTAAACATTTAAAACAAAAAACATGAAAAAATTATTTTCTCTGGTAGTTCTTTTGGGGTTTTATATTAGTCTGTGTGTTGCCCAGACTACCGCACCTGCACAGTCAGGTTCAGCGAAAAGTAAAAAGGAAACCAAAGCTAAAACTAAAAAAGAAGCAACATCAACTGGTGCAGCGAAATTAAAGAAGGACGGTACGCCTGACAAGCGTTATGCTTCTAAAGCAGGATCAGCGCTTGCAACAAGTAAAACTGCACCAAGTTCCAGTGCCAGCGGTGCGAAACTAAAGAAAGATGGCACCCCTGACAAGCGTTATGCTTCTAAAGCAGAAGCAGCTCCTGCAACAAGTTCAAACGCCAGCGGGACGAAATTAAAGAAAGACGGCACGCCGGATAAACGTTATGCTTCTAAAGCAGAAGCAACTCCTGCAACAAGCAAAGCTGCACCAAGTGGAAATGCCAGCGGTGTGAAACTAAAGAAAGATGGCACCCCTGATAAGCGTTATGCTGGTAAAACAACAGCTCCAGTAGCAAATGAAGTTGCACCAGTTCCAAACACCACAGGTTTGAGACTGAAGAAAGATGGCACGCCGGATAAACGTTACAGTGCCAGCAAAGAAAAAGCAGCACCTGTAGCACAAGCTGAAACGCCAGCGGTTAAAAAGCAAAACGCTCCGAACACAGCTGCTACAAAGAGCTATACACCCACAGTAGACAGAACTTTAGCAGGCCCCAATGGAGAGGAAATAATAACAGGTCCCCGTGGTGGAAAATATTACATCAACAAAAATGGTAATAAAACCTATCTCAAAAAACAATAGTTTAATTTCATTAGCTGATTAATAAAAACTAAAGGCCCCTATCCAGATTGGACAGGGGCCTTTAGTTTGGGTATTCTATTGTTATTAAAGTTGAAGAAAAAGGAGTGCATACGACATGGAGCAGCTCGGATTGGTAGGTGAACAATACCATGCCTTTGGTCATGAGCGCGCTCTTCAGGCTTAAATTCACATACGATTTTCTCTTTAACATCTTCGTCTAATCGCCCCCAAGGTTTCCTGGTTGCAATTTTTGTCTTGTCTTTGCTTTTTGTTGCCATTTTTCTGTTTTTAATGAGAAGCTATAGCAGGACGAGACACATTTTTGCCGAAATACCCATTTTAGTAACTAACCTTGTAGTCTTTTGGAGTTTGTTTTCCAGACCAAGCTTTTTTCGATGTCCAATTTGCAGGAGCATCAGTCCAAAAAGTATTGTCAGCAGGTAATCCCAGTGGCAAAAATGCCAATGTTGCCATATACAGGCTTCCCGTCGACGTGTACAGATCGACAATATCAGGCTGAGCGCCACAAAATCCTAAAACCAGCCAACCCTTATTATCAAAATTATCACATTGATCATACATGCGGTGCATAACGGCCGTTAGACCACACCTTACCTGTGCGGGTGTAATGTTATTCAGTTTTTCCATTAGAGCAGTTTGAGCTAATGCCTGAAAAGCACCTGTACGATAAGTCATTGATCGGCCAAAAACAGGAAAAGTACCATCTGGCGCAATCATACGCTCCAAAAATTCAGAATAACGCGCCATACGTTTTACGGCTAAATCATAATCCTCTTGTGGATACATCTTTTTCACTGTAACTATACCTAATAAATCAACCATCATRGGATGCATCACAAAGGAATTGTAATAATCGACACATAGTTTTGATCCGTCACTGTACCAGCCATCACCGCTATACCATTCGGTTGTTTTTCGTATGGCATAGTCTATTCGCACCGGATCATAATCTGCTCCAACTTTCAATAAAAATCCTTCGGTTATTCCAGAAAATAGTAACCAATTATTAAAAGTTGCTTTCCGGTTGCGCAGGCTTTTAAATTCCTGGATAACTCTTTTCTTTGTTAAAGCATCCAATGGTTCCCACAATGCTTTGGGTGCACGAATAAAAGCATGTGCCATGTAAGCGGCATCTACAATAGGCTGTTGCTGTTTCGAAAAATTCAAATAATCCTTACTGTTAGGATCAACTCCATGGGCGATCCCCTGCAACAATTCTGTTCTTAATTGTTTGCGCATTACACCCTCTTTAGTATTGTCATCTGGTAAAGCAAGCCAAGGCGCAACTCCTGCCATTGTTCGCCCAACAGCTTCTAAATAAGAAACCTCACTGGCAACCATTCCGTATGCTTTACCGTAGTCGGGAAGCGTCTCAAGCGGCATATTCTTTTTTAAAGTTTCTTGAGCTAAATTATGAATCACCGGATAACTCATTTTATAGAGTAATTGACTCCAATATTCACGGTCACTCTTGCCATTACCGGCATCAGTTGTCTCAATCCGCATCTCATTCGTCTTTGTCTGTGCATCAACGCCTGTCGTAAATGCAAGAAAAAACGACATTAACAACGAAAAGCTGCTCAATTTTATTTTTATAGAATAAATCATAGTTTTTAACTTTTATTTGTTCTGTGGAATTATAGTCGATCCTGGTATAGTGAGGCAATTACAAATACCACTTTTTATATCTTAAAAGAGCCTCCAGGTAATAATAATCTGCATAGGTAAGCGGTACATCGATTTCCGTTTTATTTGGCATATGCCCAACGCTGTGTAAAAGTAAAAAACCACCATTTTCACCCAATTTTGCACGGTATTTATCAGATGCCAGTGATCTTAACATCGTTTCGGCAGTGTTGATATAGAGTTTCTTTTCTTTCGCTCCTGTATATTGCCCTAATTCCAAAAGAGCTGAAGCAATCAAAGCCCCTGCAGACGCATCTCTATATTGGGTAGGTGTATTTGGAGCATTATAGTCCCAATATGGGATTTTATCCGCCGGAAGATTTGGATGGTTGATCAAAAAAGCAGCAATTTTCCGGGCCTGGTCCAAATAGTTTTTGTCTTTTGTAAAACGGTACATCATGGTATAACCGTACAGCCCCCATCCCTGACCACGCGCCCAGGCAGAAGAATCTGCCAGTCCCTGCCAGGTTATTTTTTTAATAATCTGGCCTGTTTTCAAATCATAGTCTACCAGGTGATATGAACTATTATCGGCTCTAAAATGTGTTTTTAAAGTAGTATTCGCATGGCTTATTGCTATTTCTTTAAATCTCTTATCACCCCCATTGTCGCTTACCCAGCACAGCATTTCCAGGTTCATCATATTATCGATAATAACAGGGCATTTCAACAACTCATTACTGTCCCAGCTCTGAATCGATTTAATAGATGGGCGATAACGGGTCGCCAATGACATTGCCGAGGTATCGATGGTCGCTTTATCTTCTGCTTTATGAAAAAGGCGATAAGCATTCCCAAAACTGCAATACATCATAAAACCTAAATCATGATTTCCCAGATAATGTTTTTCTTTCTCTAGAATGGCCAGGCGTTTTTCGGCTTCTACCTTTATCTCCGGATTTTTGGTATACTCGTATATATAAAGGAGAGAACCCGGGTAAAAGCCACTGCACCACCACTTTGTATCGCTGGTTACAACCTTGCCAGTGATAGGGTTAAATGTTCTGGGCATCTCACCTGATGCAATATTATGCTTTAATACCCCATACTGCTCTACAGCAAAATGAAATTGCTGGTCGATAAGCACGCTCATTTTTTGCTTTTTTTGTGCAAAAAGCGAACCGCTTGCCATTAATAAAATAAAAATAATTTTTTTCATAGTCTTGGTTTAATCAATGATTTTTTGATATCTCGTCGTTTTAAGTTTCTTCAACAATCATTGTGCAACCACCTCTGGCCAGTAAATCCAGTTTTAACTTAGAAGCCGAAGTTACTTTCATCTTTTCTATCTTCACATGAGTCGGCGTTTTCACTTTTTCTCCTCCATCCGTGTAAATCGTTACCAGATATTTTTTTGATGGATCCAGGAAACCGAACGAAAAGTCGATAGTACGCCTATCATTATTGGTCATACAGCCTACAAACCATTTTGTGCCACTACGGCGTGCAATTGAAATAGATTCTCCTATGCTTCCGCTCAAAACCTTAGTGTCATCCCAAACCGTTGGCAGTTGGTCAAAAAACTCCAGTTCTGGAACATCCAATACATCAGACGGACTATCATACCAATACAAAAACTGTAACGGACTATAAAATACAACAGAAGTCGCCAACTGATGCCCTGGAGTATTTTTTAATAAACGATTTTCATTCATGGTGTTTGGCTTAAACTCCTTTCGGGCAAAATAACATACCGTACAATCTGCCGGACCGCAAAGAAAACGGGTAAAAGGAAGCGAAGTATTATTGTTTGCATCCGGAAATTCTTCATTTCCGCGCACGCCTTCCTGGGTTAGCAGATTAGGATATGTCCGGCTAAAGCCTGTTGGGCGGTATTCATCATGGATATCAACCATCATATTGTATCTCTTAAGTGTTTCGGCGCCATACCACCCCGCATCAAAATGGATATATTGCAATTTTCGCTTTTCGGCAAAATCAACGGCAGCTTTGGCATCCTTCGTGGTGAGTCCTACACGAATAATCTTTCCCGGTTTGATCCAAGCGGTATTTTTGATTTTTGACTCTGGATTTAAATTCAGGTAAATATCATTATTGGCTAATAAATCAGTAGGTTTTTCGGCAACCATAATTACTTTCCAGGGCATTTCAAGCGTCGCAAATTCCTCTACGGTATCATACATCGAACTGCGGATGATATTTTCTTCACCTTTGTCAACCCTGAATTTGGTCCGGGAAAAGTTCGTTAAAGCAGCTTCTCCCAATGCCCCATAAAGCCCATTGCTAAATTTTAAGGTCAAAGGCCGTTCTGCCTCCTCTTTCCAATCTTTAACTGGCATCAGTTCTACAACCCCTTGTGCCGAATAAGTAAGATAACAAAAAGTCTTTTCAGGAACCCGAAAGGTAGTTTGATCGGCGCTGATTTTCATAAAATCTCCACCTCTACCATATCCTGTTGCATTTTCACGCTCGGCAAACACATATCTAAAAGCGATTCCCTCATTATAGGCACGAACGATAACATGCAATTTGCTGCTTTTCCCTTCTTGCTTCACAAAGAATATGGTTTGATTATAATTATCGTGTATCTCCGAGCGTTCGCCATAAACCGGATTCCAAATCTCATTACTTGTCGTTTTTTCTTCCTTTTCTATAGTAAACCCATTATCCCAGCCGTTTACACCCATATTGGAGTTTAAGATAACCGGAGCTCCTTTATAGGAGATACTATAGATCAATTCACCTTTGGCGGTTGGAGAATCAGCTGTCCGAATACTCAGCTTCAATTTGCCGTTGGGCGAAACAACTGTATAAACATCTGCAGCAAGAGATTGATGTGCAAACAGCGCCATTAGGGCTATTATAAAAAACGTCGTTTTTTTCATTTTTTTTTATTTAAAAATTATTTTCCTTGTAAATCACTACCATTAATCTTATAGACATTTCAAAACAGTTCCGGATCATTAGGTATATAAATACCACTTCTTATACCGTAAGAGCGCTTCGAGATAATAATAATCAGCATGCAAGACTGCGTTTTTTATCCATTTTTAGTTTTTTGTTGCGGGCATTCCCTAAATAATCAGCATCAATTTTCAGCGGAGTGCCATCCACATTTTCAAATGGAAGATTTGGAATAACTGCTTTACCCAGTGTCTCTGTTGAGGCCATTTTTCTTTTTTGCTGGAGCAGCCAATTTTTGTCCAGGGCAATTTCCAGGTACATTTTATTCCATTCGGGAATCAGCTTTGCCCCAGCGTCAAAATTTTCATTTACTATAAAATTCTTTTCCACAACGTCTTTAACCGGCATGTTTTTAATCTTTTCTAACACTTCGTCGCTTACATGACCATATTTTATTTCTTTATTACCCAAAATCGCCCTTACTGATCCTTTTGTATAGACATTACCATCGAAGATTACCGGTAGTATATTTTTCTTATAAAGGCTTGCGTCTGCTCCGCTCACAAATAAATTATTAATGAATCGAATATCGCCTGCCGGGTTATCATGCAATGCTTCAACATAAGTGGAATGTGGTTTGTGATAAGGAGTTAAGCGAGGGTCATAAGGTTTAACGTCGATATTACCTGCAAACAGGTTGTGTACAAATGCAACTCCGTTTGAGATCATGAGTAAATTTTCTTTGGAAAGAAAAATATTATTGCTTAGGAGCGTTGGTCCATGATTTACCTCTAAATAAATATCCAGGCCGTTGTCATGCAACAGATTATTTTTTACCTGCGCACCCTGCGCCATCCAGTCGAACCAGATCCCCATATTGGTTTTATAAATATGGTTGTTACGGATCTGCACATCCACTCCACCATGAAATTTAATAGCTCCCATTTCCGCACCACTAAACAATTTTCGTACATGGATATCATGGATCGTATTACCCTCCACAACGCTGAAGGCACAACCCATACTGCCAACAATGCCGGTTTGCTCGCAATAGGCGACCGTATTATTGCGCACCAGATGTCCGCCTACTGTGCCCTTGTTCCATCCAAAATTTAATGCCCTGTTGATCGTACCTACATATCCCTCTGCCGATTCGGTACCTTTATTGTCAAAAGCATCACCATACTTACCTAGCGATATACCCACAGATTTCGAATATTGGACCGTGTTATTTTCAATGATCCAGCCTTTACTCCAGTTGGTACCGATCAATCCCATTTGTTCTGCTGTTGGCGGTGCCCAATTGGTGGCAGCCTGTTCCATCGTAAAGCCACTAACAGTTATGAAATTGATAAACGGTCTGTCCGGGTAAAAAACCTTTTGGCGTACATTGATCTCGACCATTTCTTTATTGGGATTCACGTTTTTAAACTGTGCCCAAATAGTGGTGGTCGTGGAATCAACATCTGCCCACCAGAGCGCATTTTTTTCCTCGGCAGCTTTCATGACATTGTCTCTGGTTAATGCTTCCATCAACCAATCACCATTGAGATACACTGCTCCGGTACGGAACTTGCTCTCTTTGGGCGGCCAATACCAGTCACCATGGATTAAATCCTTGTATGGATTAAATTTTCCGAAGAAGCCATTCGGAATTTTTACCACCCAGGTATCATTCTCTGTTTTTTGCCAGCCCTTTATTACCTCGGATCCTTTGATCTCTACTTTCTCTCCCTTGGCTGCCCGATAGGTAATCCGTTCGGTTTCTGAATTACCACCGCGGGGCGGGGTAATCTGTTCGCGATAAATTCCTGTGTGAACGGTAATTACATCCCCGGGCATGGCTGTATTTGCGGCTGCAGAAATGGTTTTAAATGGCTTGACCAAACTCCCTCCATTTGTATCACTGCCACTTATTGATACGTGATAATGGGATACCAAGAATAAACTGGAGAAGAATTTTGTTGGTTTTGAACAATCGCCCCTCTGCTGCTTTCAATTTTCCAAACCAAGCGCCCTACTCCCGTATAATTTAATTCAGTTTGATAATAACCAGGCTTTAAAACTTCAACTTCCCACTCTAATTTGCTGTTGGTAGTCCATTTGATGACTTCATTGATATGTTTCCATTCACCAAATTTTTCCATCCATGATTTTCCATTTTTCTCACAGTTTATTGCTGTTCCAAAATCGGCATGAATTGTTGTTTCAATTTGGGGGTCTATACTTTGTATTGAATTTGCCTTTGGGTCGCCGTTGACCGTTATTTCTACCACTGATGCCAGCATTTCTGGGGCTTTTGCTGGCATAAGAATATCTATCCAGCCCTCTTTTTTAGTAAACACCAAAGGTTCATTTTTACCATTGTTTAATAATTTTACAGCAATCACTTCAGACAATAATCCAGGAAGATAAAGATGCCCTGTTACAGGCCAATCATAGACTAAAAGCGAAATTTTATTGCCCTGCACTGTTGCATCACCCCAAGGCAAAGCGTGTTTCCAAGGAGATGCCTTTGCTCCATATATAGTTTGGGGGTATTTTTTGATCCAGGTGCCCGAATTTCGCAATGCCATTGCCGCCTGCTCAGGTATTGTGCCATCCGGTTTAGGACCAACATTTAACATGTAAGTACCTCCTCTGGCTACGGTAGAAAGGGCTCGCATCAAAATTTCTTTGGCACTTTTCCAATTCTGATCATAACCTGCGTAACCCCATGAATCATTTGTAACATCTACAGACTCCCATAATCCTTCTATATTCTGTTTAGGGACTTCCATATCTCCCAGAGTGGTATAGTCACCCATATTATGCCCAACACGTCCGGAAACATAGGCTCCGGGTTGGTTTTTATGTACCAGTTCGACTAATTGCGCTGCATATTTTTTGTCCATATCTCCAGGGGTATCAAACCACACCAGTTCTATAGGACCATATTCAGAAGTGATTTGCTGCACTTGAGGATAACACTTCTCTTTGAAAAAGTCATCAAATGATTTTTTGTTTCCCTGTTCATCAACCTTGGGACCATCATTGCCACCGGGTGCTGTCCAATCCTGATTTTGGGAATAATAAAAACCAAAGCCTAGTCCGGCATTTTTACAAGCCTGGGCAAGTTCAATCATTGGATCCCGCTTAAAGGGAGTAGCATCAACGATATTAAATTTATTGTCTTTAGAATGAAACATCGCAAATCCATCATGGTGTTTACTGGTAACAACAATATATTTCATGCCCGCATCCTTAGCCAATTGCACGATGGCATTTGCATTAAAATTTATCGGATTAAAATCTTTGGCGACATTCCTGTATTCCTGAGGAGAAATGTTTGCCATATTACTGTTCATGATCCATTCAGCAATACCATAATAGGTTTTCCCTTTCCACTCATTGCTTATCTGTGAATATAATCCCCAATGTATAAACATGGCATATTTACCATCCCGAAAAAGCTTACCCCTTTTACTGTTTTTTTCATTGCTGGTGGTCGCTTTACCGTTCCACATTTCATCCATCTTTTTCTTTTCAGGTTCCTGAGCCAGAATCGCTTTTGAGAAAAAAAACAAGACAATCATAACCATTAATCTAAAAATATGGATGTTATTTATTCTTAATTGCTTCATTATCTGCGGTATAAAAAAATGATTTATATTGATTTTTATTTGGCTGTTTTAAAAATTAGAAGATTTAGGCAATACATGCATCTATTTTTTTTCCAATCTTTTATCTATCATTTTGTAGTCCCAGGTATTTTCAAAGATTTTGATTTCGACTTTCTCATATCCGTCTGCGCTTGCTACAAAAAAGCATTTGCCCGGGCGGGAATAATAATCTACTTCCTTAAAAATTGCCTCACCATCTTTAGCTATAGCCTGGTATTCTTTTATAAGGACACGATCTTCATTGTAAACTCTAAGCATAACCGCCCTTGAATTAATTGAATGTACAGTAACACCCTCATTAACAAATCTCACAAAAACATCTACTTTAGGCTTTAGCCAATCGACTACACCACCATTATTCAAAATGACCTCCTCTTGCGGGTTAGTAGTCATTTTTAGGTACCCAATTGTGATGGGCTGCTGACAAATATTTGATTTAATGCCTTTTGACTCTGCTACAACACTAATTAAATCAGCGCTTTTATCTGATTTGACCTCAAAATATCCCTCACCATTTTTAACATTTAATTTCTGGTTGAATTTACCACCCCCTTTGTTAATTATGATTTTTACATTTTGGTCTGAAGCTAACGGATTGTTATTTACATCTTTTAATTCAACCTTAAAACGACAAACACTTATGCCGTCAGCTAAGACGATTTTATTTAAGGATAAAACATCAATTTTACTAATACTACCTGATGATATCAATGTGTCGGAAATACAGCGAACAGTAGAATCTGCAATAATATAAGTGATACCAGTTTGCTTTTCGGAATAAACCGGAATCCTCAATGGAAGGTCAACAGCATTCAATTTAATAGTCTTAGCACCAGATTTGAAATGGCTTGGCCCACTTAGATTTAACGTTATATCATTTAAATTTTTAATTGGTCCGTCATTAAAGTGAATTTTTGATAATTCAAGATAGGTTCCTTCTTTGTTATTGGCCGGTAGGTTGACCTGCTCAAATTTAGCAGTAATGGTTGGGCGCGAATCTAACTTTACCAAAATATTTAAATTATCACCTCCAATATGATCTCTATTATAAGCTATGCTGTCTAGCTCATAATTCAATGAGTTGTTTCGCTCAAAACGGTCATTATTTTTTAATAGTTTCCAGGCTGCATCCTGCTTGATATATATTCTTTGTTCCGCTTTATCAAAGTACCAGCCAGAGACGTTATTATATAGTAATGCAGATTTATTGGCTACTTCATTTAACACCTTACCACTGGCTTCTACTTTAATTGGAGGTAATGATGAATGTACTTTTAATAAATAATATCTGTTTTTAATCATACCATTGTATGTTCCCTGCCTACCATTTGTTTTTATAACAATAAGA
>NZ_JBFTRT010000139.1:0-15282 GCF_056399685.1 Pedobacter sp. 01N416 | reverse complement strand
GATTTAAGTGAAGACTTAAATAATTTGCTCGATAAAATCTATTCCTCTAAATTAGCTGGTGCAGCAGAGGCAAGCAATTTGCCAAAAGAGATAAGTTAAAGCTATGATCTACCATTATGTTCGGATTATTTAAAAAGAAGAAAATAGCACCCGAATTTAATTTCTCTGGTATCGGAACAGATATGCATTCGCACATTATTCCGGGGATTGATGATGGCGCACAAACACTTAAAGATTCTTTCCTTTTGGCCAAAAGATTTAAAGCTTTAGGTTATAAGAAACTGATTGCTACTCCGCATATCATGGCCGATTATTTTCGAAATACGCCAGATACCATCAATCGTGGATTAGACACGTTAAGAAAAGGCTTACAGGAAATCGAACTCGATCTGGAGGTTGATGCCGCTGCCGAATATTATCTGGATGAAACCTTGGAGAAAAAAATCAGACAGAAAGAGGTTTTAACTTTTGGGAATAATTATCTTTTGTTTGAATTATCATATATAAACGCCCCTCAGAACCTGATCGATTTTATAAAGATGATGCAGGATGCCGGATACAAACCGGTGCTGGCTCATCCTGAGCGTTATCCTTACTACTACAATTCTTTCGAAAGCTATCATCAGATCAGAGAAACAGGCTGCCTGTTGCAGGTAAACGGTATTGCTTTAACAGGTTATTATGGCGCTGGTGCAAAAAAAGTAGCAGGAGAAATGGTCGAAAATCACATGGTCGATTTTGTAGGCAGCGATATGCATCATTTAAAACATGCTGCAGCGCTCGAAGATAGCCTTAGCACGCCCTTAATGCAACAACTGCTTACCCAATCTCAATTGAATAACGCATTGCTTTAGGGTTCATTGGTTCATTTGCCATTAGTTCATTTGTCCGGGCATATTGCACATCTTGATTGGTTCACTGTCAATAGTTTGATAGTTCATGGCTTAGTTGCTTCAGCAGATGAGGGTTCGCAAATCGTTTGTACTATTAATTGATTTTAACAGGTTACTATTTATCATTTTGGCTATTAACCACTGAACTATTGAGCCTCTAGGCTATCAGCCATGAACTAATGAACTATTGACCAATCAACTAGTGAACCAACAAAGCCTATTCGTACCTCAAGGCCTCTACAGGATCTAGTTTTGACGCTTTTTTAGCAGGATAATATCCAGATAGGATTCCTACAAATACACATAATACAAAACCACCAATAATAAATAACCAGGGAATTAAGAATGCGCCACCCATGGCCAGTGAGATGAGATTCCCTAAAACTATTCCCAGAAAAATACCCAGGACTCTTGGTAATCTCGAAATTATTGGTTTCGTTCACCTTAACCTTGCGGATATTTCTGAATAGTGCAGTAGATTCACCAATAATGTTTTCCTGCATCTCATTACTGGGTACCATTACTGTTATGGTGTAAGATGGATTGGCATTGGCGTTAATCTGTTTGGCTTTTAGCAAAGGCACATAAACAGCCCTATCACCGCTAAAGCCCATACTCGATCCTTTTTTCTCTAATATGCCAACAATTTTAAAACGGTTATTACCTACATTGATCAGTTTGTCTAAAGGATCGGAGCCTTTAAATAATTTTTCAACTACTTCGCCACCAACAATACAAACGTTGCTTCCGAGCTGTATTTCAGAAACACTAAAATTTCTTCCTTGTGATAAATTTAATCCCTGAGAGGCTAAACCATTTTCATCTATACCCTGAACATTGATGTTGGGATTGGTTTTTAAACTCCCGTATTTTATAGTAGAACCACCGCTGGCAAAAACACTTACGGCAACAGTTGCAGGTGTATTCAGACTATCTTTAAATTTAACGGCATCTTCGTAGCGGATGGCTTTAAAAGGTTTTGGGCGTTTGCCATTGCCAATTCTAATTCCTGTACCGCGGTTTCTGATGGTGAAAGAGTTTGCCCCCATGCTACTAAATGCATCAGTCATACTTTTCTTTACAGCATCAAGAGTGGTTAAAATCCCAACYAAAGCCATTAAACCAATGGCAATAATTAAGGCGGTAAGCATAGTACGCAAGCGGTTCGCTTTAATAGATTCTAATGCCAGTCTGATGTTTTCTCTGTAATTCATTTAGTATTGCGATAAGCGTTTGGCGGGCAAAGCTTGTAAAAATAAAAAAAGTCCCGATGTTTAGACAAGGGGACCGCACTATATGTTACAATAATATTTTATTTATGCCGAGAAACTCGTGCCACAACCGCAGGTGCTGGTTGCGTTAGGATTAACGAAAGTGAAACCACGTGAATTTAATCCATCTTGCCAATCGATCATCATGCCCATTAAGTACATCTGGTGTGCTTTGTTCATGAAAACCTTAATGCCGTCAATTAAATACTCCTGATCGCCTTCTTTTCTCTGATCGAAACCTAAAATATAATTCATGCCAGCGCAGCCGCCACCTTCTACGCCAACACGTAATCCGTAATCTTCACTTATCTCCTGCTGATCCTTTAATTTATATAACTCTTTGGCTGCTCCTTCAGAAAAAGTAACTGGTGCAAATGCTGTATCAACTGTTGTGCTCATGTTATTTAAATTTTATCTGTTACAAATATAAATAATAATGCACATTTTTGCTTTTAACGGTCCGTTAATATTACCGTAATTAAACAATACTTATGAATACCCAACAAATTTTAGTTGATATAGTGATCTTATTTGCAGGCATTTTCATTGCACTAATGGCTGTTTATTATATTTTAAAGAACGATATCCAGCGTTTCTTTAACTTAAAAACCATCGAGCTAAACAAAGAAAGCCGGGCGCATATTTTGCCCTTGCGCTTACAGGCTCACGAGCGTTTAATCCTATTTATCGATCGTATTAACCCTGCAAATTTGCTTGTTCGCCTGCATCAGCAAGGAATTGCCATTGCTACGTTGCAAGCAGGTATTTTAAATGAAATCCGTTCGGAGTACCAACATAATATTACCCAGCAGTTGTATGTAGATAGTGTAACCTGGGGTGTGGTGCGTAAATTAAAAGACGATACCATTGCCATGATTAACAATGCAGTACAAGGTTTACCTGCTGATGCAAATGGAATTGAGTTGAGTAAAGCAATTTTACAGCACATGGCCAGTATTGATGAAAACCCTTACGATTTAACCATCGAACTGATCAAAAAGGATATTCACCAACTTTTTTGATGTGGTTAATTGTTTCGGTTGGTTAACTGAAATATGCACAGTTAACCAATTTCAACAGTTAAGCAACTTTGCTGCACTAATGAACCAATGACCATTGAACTAACCAATTATGAGCGAAAAAAAGTATACCACCACTTCAGGTATTGAAATAAAGGCGCTGTATACCGAAGCGAAGCCAATGGAAGAGCTGCCTGGAGAATTTCCATTTACCAGGGGAATCCAGAAGGATATGTACCGCGGTCGCTTGTGGACGATGAGGCAGTATGCTGGTTTTTCAACTGCTGAAGAATCGAACAAGCGTTATCATTATTTATTGGCTCAGGGAACAACAGGTTTATCTGTTGCTTTTGATCTTCCAACACAAATCGGTTACGACTCTGATCATGAAATGGCTGATGGAGAGGTTGGTAAAGTGGGGGTGGCTATCGATTCGTTAAAGGATATTGAAATTTTATTTGATGGTATCGAGCTGAAAAACATCACGACTTCGATGACGATCAATGCTACTGCTTCAATTTTATTGGCCATGTATATTGCGCTGGCTAAAAAACAAGGCGCAGATTTAAAACAGATTTCGGGGACGATACAGAACGATATTTTAAAAGAATATGCTGCAAGAGGCACATATATCTATCCGCCAAAGCAATCCATGCGTTTAATTACCGATATTTTTGAGTTCTGTAGCAAAGAAGTGCCAAAGTGGAATACCATTTCTATATCTGGCTACCACATTCGTGAAGCTGGATCAACCGCTGTACAAGAACTTGCTTTTACATTGGCTAATGGAAAAACCTACCTAAAAGCCGCTTTAGATAAAGGTTTAGATATTAATGTATTTGCGAAGCGGTTATCGTTCTTCTTCAATTGCCATAATAATTTCTTTGAAGAAATAGCGAAATTTAGGGCCGCAAGGCGGATGTGGGCGAAAATTACCAAAGATTTGGGTGCTGCAGATGAAAAAGCGCAGATGTTAAGATTTCATACCCAAACCGGAGGCTCAACCTTAACGGCGCAACAACCTCTAAACAATGTAATCAGGGTAAGCAATCAGGCTATGGCTGCCATTCTTGGCGGAACTCAATCCTTACATACCAATGGTTATGATGAAGCACTTTCGCTTCCAACCGAATCGGCTGCAAAAATTGCTTTGCGTACTCAACAGATTATTGCCTTCGAGAGTGGTGTTACCGATACCGTAGATCCATTGGCTGGATCGTTCTTTGTAGAAAGCTTAACCGATGAAGTAGAAGCTGCTGCCTGGGCTTATGTCGATCGGATAGATGCCATGGGTGGCTCGGTTAATGCCATCGAAAGCAACTATATGCAAAATGAGATTGCTGATGCAGCTTACCAGTATCAGAAAGAAATCGAAAATGGCGAAAGAATCTCTGTAGGTGTAAATAAATTTACCCAGGAAGAAGAAGGCCTGACAGAGGTTTTTAATATTGATGATTCAATCCGCAAACTGCAATCTGAAAAATTAGAATATTTAAAAGCAACCCGCGATGGAGATGCTGTAGAAAAAGCATTKCAAGAGTTGGATGAAGCTGCAAAAGGCGAGAAAAATTTGATGCCGTTGATTATAGATGCCGTTGAAAAATATGCTACACTCGGCGAAATTGCAGATGTGTTTAGACGGACTTTTGGCGTTTATTAATAAACTTAACCCTCGTGGTTTTTGCACTTTATTTCAGGATAAAATTAAAGGGACTTTGCTTTTAATTATGTCTTGATAAAATGAACGAATATTTTGTTCATTGATCCTAAAATAATGAGTTAAGCTGTCGTAAAATTCATACAACAATAAGGCGAAATGAAATAATCTAATATTAATTTAAACGATCTGCTTAAATTAATATTAATTTATTTATCTTATGGCTTTGATTCTCAGTTTATTCGAGATTAAAAAAGACTAAAACGCTTAACTAGTGCCTAAAATGGCTTAGATTTTGCTTTTTCAACAGCTATTCGAAGTGATGGGGATGTATTGATGTTAAATTATGGTTAATGTGGATAACCAGTGTTAATAAATAGTTATCAACATAAAAAATTGAGGTTAAGCGGGCTACTATATTCCTTATCAGTACGTTACGATTTATTTGAAATTTTTGTTTAAAATGTTGATAATTTTCTCAATATTCGTAGTCCCTAAACGGACCATCCCTTTAATTCGAATAGGCACTGTAAACCAATAAATTATAGAAATCGCAATGGAAAAAACTTGTACAGAAGTATGGAAGAACTGTCTTCAAATTATTAAGGATAACATTCCGAGCCAAAGTTTCAAAACTTGGTTCGAGCCAATATTAAACTCTAACTATACTTTCGAAAATTATATTGAGGGAGATTGCAACCGCTTGGCGCGTTCTGCAGGTTACGCTGTAGCTGCTAAACCAGGAGGTACATCTTTTAACCCGCTAATGATTTACGGAGGAGTAGGTTTGGGTAAAACGCACCTGGCGCAGGCAATCGGTAACGAGATTAAACGCAGCATGCCAGATAAATTGGTGATTTATGTAAGCTGTGAGAAATTCTGTCAGCAGTTTGTAGATTCATTAAAAAACAACACCATTAACGATTTCGTTAATTTTTACCAGGCAATGGATGTGATCATTATGGATGATGTACACAACTTTGCTGGTAAAGAAAAAACACAGGATATTTTCTTCCATATTTTCAATCACCTTCACCAATCGGGCAAACAGGTAATCTTAACATCTGATAAAGCACCGAAAGATTTAGCTGGTTTGGAAGAGCGTTTGTTAAGCCGTTTTAAATGGGGTTTATCTGCAGATTTACAGATTCCTGATCTGGAAACACGTATTGCCATTTTAAGAAAGAAAATGTATGCTGATGGTATTGAGTTACCAGGTGAGGTGGTAGAATATGTTGCACACAACATTGATAACAATGTGCGTGAGTTGGAGGGGGCTATGGTATCTCTGTTGGCACAGGCTACATTGAATAAAAAAGAAATTGATTTAGCCCTTGCTAAGCAAATGCTAAAGAACTTCATTAAAAATACTTCTAAAGAAATTTCAATGGAGTACATCCAGAAATTGGTTTGCGAGTATTTCGAGGTTCCTGTTGATATGGTTAAATCGCAAACACGTAAACGAGAAATTGTTCAGGCACGTCAGATTTCGATGTACCTTTCTAAAAGTCATACTAAATCATCGTTGAAAACAATTGGTGCTTTCTTCGGTGGCCGCGATCACAGTACCGTAATCTACGCTTGCCAAACTGTAGAAGATTTAATCGATACCGATAAAAAGTTTAAAGCTTACGTACACGATATCCAAAAGAAATTAAAAATGAGCTAAACTAAGTTCAGGAACTGAAAGGTAGAAGGGTTTAAATAAAATCTTTCGTTCATGTTCAAAAGTTTATGCAAAAAACAAAGGCCCGATAAAATATCGGGCCTTTGTTTTGATGTGTTTTTTAAGAAAAAATTAAAGTTTTTCCACTTCAGCTAAGCCATATAATAAGGCCGCAACATGTAATGCCTGGGCTATTTTATTGTCTTTTATCAGTTGCTTTACTTCCTCAACAGTATATTCTTCAACATTTAATATTTCATGTTCATCTAAATGCTGTTCATGCGTTTTAATACCACCAGTTAAGAAGTAGGTAAAGGTTCTGTTGTTTGACGTTGCCGGATTAGGGTAAAGCTCGGCAATAAGTTTGCAGGTTTTAAAGCTGTAACCTGTTTCTTCTAGGAGTTCACGTTTAACTGCAAACTCAGGCGCTTCATTACCATCAATTACACCACCTGGAACCTCGAGTGAAACAATATCGGCTGCATGGCGGTACTGGCGCACCATGATTATTTTTCCCGCTTCTGTAAGTGCAATTGCATTAACCCAGTTCGGATACTCTAAAACATAATAATCGTCTTTTATAATGCCATCGGGAAGTTTAACCTCGTCTACCCGTAAGGTAGCCCACTTTTCTCTTACTAAATATTTAGAGGCAATTTTCTGCCACTTTTCTATAATCATTTATTTACATTGTTTTGTTTAGTGCCATGCGCGTGGCGTTTAGCGCAAATACTGTTGTATCGTTTTCTGACGGTGCAAGTTTACCAAATGTACGATCTTGTGCCGATCTGACAGGTATTGATAGACTAGATTCAGTTTTGGCGCGATCATTTGGTTTCTATTCTGACTCACACCCATTTCGTAATATAAGAATTCGCTGAGCGAGTCGAGTTTTTCGGGAGGGAGGTCGCCTTCGGCTAACCAGTTTTCAAAAACCGAAAGATCTTCATTTTCAAGAATTTCTTTTGGCAATTGAAAGCCGCCTTCCATGGTTTCGTCAAAAAGCTGATTGGCTTCAGCCAACTTGCCTTCTAACTTTAAGCCCATAATACGGGCCAAAACCTGTGCAAGTTTCTGTATTTCTGCTGTAATTAAATCTCTTCTGTACATTATTGTTGTAATGTTTTAATCTGTTGGAAAGTTGTAACGTTCAAAAAGGAACAGATTCTAACTTATGGACTATGGACTATGGACTATGGACTATGGACTATGGACTATGGACTATGGACTATGGACTACCAGCTTCCGCTGCTTCCACCACCGCCAAAGCTTCCTCCGCCAAAACCACCGAATCCACCGCCGCCTCCACCAGAAGAACCGCCTCCCCAGCCACCGCTACTTCGGCCGCCACCGCCACCGCTTCCAAAAAGCATTGCCCAGAACAAAGCGTTAGATGCACCCCGACCGCCAATTACTTCGCTACCGCCTCCGCCACCTTTTCTCATGATGATGATGATGACGATTACAATAATGATAATAATTACGATACTGCCACCTCCGCCACCTTTCTTTGAAGAAGTTTTAGGACTATCATTTTTATATTCGCCTTTGGTATATTTTATAATCGAAGTAGTACCTTCATCTAAGCCGGCATAATAATTTCCGGCTCTAAAATTGGGTTTAATATCGTTATCAATAATACGCTTGGCATAAATATCGGGCAATGCGCCTTCCAAGCCATAACCTGTTTGGATAGAAATTTTTCGATCGCCAACAGCCACAACGATCATAATCCCGTTGTTTTTGCCACTTTGGCCAACTCCCCATTTTCGGCCCAGCTCAACGGCGTATTCGTTAATATCATAATCGCCTACCGATTTTAATATCGCTATGGCAATCTGTGTTGATGACKAATCATTAAAAGCCACTAATTTAGTTTCCAGTTGCTGTTTTTGATCGGCTGATAACACATTAGCGTAATCATTAACCAAAGTATTGGGTTTCTCTGGAAAATCCTGTGCGAAGGCGAAAGTGAATAATAAACTCAGTAACGAGAAAAGGAATATTTTCTTCATCGCTTATTTCTGCTCTAGATTGTCCATAAAAACGATATCATTTGGCAATTCATTAATGTCGCCTTTTTGAGGAGGGAAGAATAAGGCTAGTTTTTCTCCGGCCAATGCTACTCCCGCAATAATGCCATCAGCTAAATTGCCTTTTGCAAAGTGTGCAGTCATCGCTATTTTGGATGTTTCCCAAAAATTTTCTGGTACTACCTGGTTAATACCTACATCGCCAATAATGGCAAACTTATGATCGGCATGCGCCAGGTAAATCAGCACCCCATTTCTTTTGGCTGTTTTGTCCATATCCAGCTTGGTAAAATACTCGATAGCTTTTTCGTATGGGTCACCCGCGCAGTGTTTATCAATAGCAATCCTAATTTCTCCAGATGTAGCTCTTTCTGCATCTGAGATCGCGTTTGCTATTTTTTCTTGTTCAATATCTGAAAATAACGACATGTGCTTATTTTGTATGAAGTAAAAAGGGTAATAAATGTTTAGTTAATAAACATTCACTACCCTTATATATTGTGTTGAGAATATTAAAATTCTACTTTAGGTGCATCTTTTGCGGTAGCATCGGCCTCGAAATACCCTTTAGGTTTAAAGCCGAACATGCCAGCTGTTAAATTGGTTGGGAACGATCTGATTTTGCCATTATACTCTTGCACAGCGTCGTTAAAATCTTTACGGGCAACGGTAATCCTATTTTCGGTGCTTTCTAACTGCGCCGATAAATCACTGAATTGCTGTGTAGCCCTTAGTTCAGGGTAATTTTCGGTAATCGATAATAATTTACCCAAAGCCTGGCTCAATTGTCCCTGAGCAGCCTGGTATTTTTGGATGTTTTCTGGTGTCAGTTCATCAGCTTTAACCGTCATCTGTGTTGCTTTTGCACGTGCTTCGGTTACGGCAGTTAAAGTACCCTGTTCAAATTTGGCCGCTCCTTTTACAGTAGCTACCAGGTTCGGAATTAAATCTGCTCTTCTTTGATATTGGGTTTGCACAGTTCCCCATTTCGATTTAACGTTCTCATCAAGTTTAACCATGCTGTTATATCCGCATGAACTTAAAGTGCTCACTGCAATAACTGCAGCTAAAATTCCAAATATTAATCTTTTCATTTTTATGGTTTTTGTCTTTTTAATAGAATTGATTTATGGTCAATTTACGAATTAGATATCAAATTGCATGCCTTTGTTACAGTTTCGGTATTTATCTGACAGGTTGACAAGCCACTCATTGAATTTAATGAGATTAAATTGGTGTTTTTTTGTTTTATAGCGCAGTGCTTTTCGCTTTTTTTTTGCTGGTCCAGCTCCGATCGTGGCTAATTTACTGTGGTCGCGGCACGGAAAACCAACATAGGAGTTCAGAAATAACCTAATTAAACCCGATCGAACGGATCCCGACGTAAAGTCGGGAGGAGGTAGAGCTGGAAGAAAAAGACCTATGGATACTGCAATTGCTTTCTGAGTGTACAAATATTTTTTATATGGTTTCAACAGAATGGTAAATCACATTAATTATTCTTGATAGTTGCCTATCTTTGTACTGTTCGGGATAAAAACCTGACATGATATGCAAAAAGACATCGAAATTACGCTGCTCCCGCACGAGGTAGAGCAAACAGAGGTGATTAACCAGAAACTGGCTGAAGCGCTAAAATTACCTGGATCAAGAATTAAAGGCTATGAAATCCTGAAAAGATCGATAGATGCCCGTTCGAGAAAAGTATTATTCAGACTTCAGGTAAAGGTTTTTGTAGATGAGGAAGCCATTCCCGAAGTATACACCATTAACTATAAAAATGTAAGCGACGCAAAGCCTGTGATTATTATCGGGGCTGGTCCGGCCGGGTTATTTGCAGCTTTGCAGTGTATCGAGAATGGATTAAAGCCCATTATTATCGAACGTGGTAAAGATGTAAAACAGCGTAGGAGAGATTTGGCTGCCATAAACAAGCAGGGTTTGGTGAATACAGAATCTAATTATTGTTATGGTGAAGGTGGAGCCGGAACCTATTCGGATGGTAAACTGTATACCCGTTCCAATAAACGGGGCGATATTAATAAAGTGCTTCAGGTTTTTGTAAACCATGGGGCAGAAGCTGATATTGCTATCGATGCCCGTCCACATATAGGTACCAACAAACTTCCGCATATTATTACTTCCATAAAAGATACGATCCTGAATGCTGGGGGCGAGGTGATGTTCGATAGTCGTATGACTGATATTTTGATCGAATTCGGAAAAGTAAAAGGAATTGAGATAAATTTTGAAGAAAAGTTGTTAGCCGATGATATTATCTTGGCAACTGGTCATTCTGCAAGAGACGTGTACGAATTGTTGAACAGTAAAAATATCCTGATTGAGGCTAAACCATTTGCTTTAGGCGTACGGATTGAGCATCCTCAGGAAATTATTGATTCAGCCCAGTATCATTGCGATATTAGATCGGAGTTTTTACCTCCAGCGTACTACAGTTTGGTGGAGCAGGTTGGTGCCCGTGGGGTGTTTTCTTTTTGCATGTGCCCTGGAGGTATTATCGCACCTTGTTCTACGGGCGAAAATGAAATCGTGGTAAATGGCTGGTCGCCATCTAAACGGAATAACCCTTATGCCAATTCAGGAACGGTGGTACAGGTTACCTTAAACGATGTTCAGGGTTACGATCCGCTTAGAATGTTGCATTTCCAATCGGAGATTGAGAAAATGGCTTTTGAGGCCGGTGGTGGAAACCTGGTTGCTCCGGCCCAGCGCATGGTTGATTTTGTGAACAATAAATTATCGATCGATTTACCAAAGAACTCCTATCTTCCCGGTACCAAAAGTTCTATGCTCGACAATATTTTACCCGATTTCGTATCGGATAGCTTACGCGCGGCATTACCCTTGTTTGGGAAAAAGATTAAGGGATACTATACAAATGAAGCTATTTTGGTAGGGGTAGAGAGTAGAACATCATCACCGGTTAGAATTCCGAGAGATAAAGAGACTTACCAGCACCCTCAGGTAAAAGGTTTATATCCTTGCGCAGAAGGCGCAGGTTATGCCGGTGGAATTGTATCTGCAGCAATAGATGGTATTAACTGTGCAAATGCAATATTAAACGCATCTTAACAAACTTTATATTGCCCCAATTGTTGTTTGGGTATGTTTAATATCACGAATGAAATTAAAAAGGCATTTAATGGCGATGCCTGGCATGGTAACCATGTAATGCAAACCTTAAATAATGTTAATCCTGAAAGTGCGTTTAGCCATTTTGTGCCAGGGGCGCATTCTATTGCCGAAATCGCCCTGCATTTAACTGCTTGGACAGAAGAAGTTACCTCAAGATTGAGTGGGAAACCTGCTGCAGAACCCGCAATGGGCGATTGGCCAGTGCCCGAAAGTAGAACGCCTAAAGCCTGGGAGCGCATTATCTTTAATTTTAAAATTGCTAATGAAGAACTCATCCGCTTGTGCGAAAGCATAAAAAATAACCAATGGAATGATGAAGTAAAAAGTGAGCGGAACCCGGCGTTGGGAACAGGCGTAACCAATGCAGAGCTTTTAAGTGGTTTGGCACAGCACCATGCCTACCATTCTGGTCAGATCGCTTTACTTTCTAAATTTTAATGGCTTAATTAACCTGTAATCAATAAATCTTTGGAATCACCTTTATGAAGAAGACACTTATTATCGGCGCGTCGCCAAACCCATCCAGATATGCTTATAAAGCAGCCAATATGCTCAAGCGCTTCAATCACGAAATTGTTAACGTGGGCATAAAAAAAGGAGAGGTTGCAGGCATAGAAATTGAAAAACCGGATCAGATCCACACCGATATAGACACCATAACTTTATATATTGGCCCACCTCTACAGGCGCAATATCACGATTACATCCTGGCAACAAATCCCAAACGGGTAATTTTCAATCCAGGAACTGAAAATTATGAGCTGGAAAAATTATTGAATCAGCACAATATCGAACCAGTTGAAGCCTGTACTTTAGTATTGCTAAGCACAGGGCAGTATTAAAATCTATATACCACGCCCCAGTTTACGTAATCAGCCTGCGCAAAGTGCATATAGGTTTTGGCCTGTAAGCCAATGTGCGGCGTAATATTAAAAGTAGGTCCGAAGGTCCAATACCAGGTCGCTTTATCCATCAATCTATTGTAGTGGATGTATTTTCCAATCTGTGCTGCAACGGTTATGCGCCATAAGTTGATATCAGCACCAATACTGATTCCGGTACGCCATTTATCATACGAAGTGCCATAGTTCTGGAAGGTTGCTCCATAATTATCCGGGTCAAATACGGTAAAATAATAAACGGCATCAGCACCGGCCTTAAGCGACATCACATCATTCAGGTAAAAATTGTAACCTGCATATAACCCGCTTTTGAATAAACCTTTTGTTCTATCGCCAAATACCCCCCTTGCGCCTAAACCCGCACTAAGCTCAATTGAATTACGCTGTAAAGTGGTGTAGGTGCTTTTCCGCTCAGTAGTTAATGTTTTTGGGTTGTTTAGTTTAAGTCCGATGTAAACATTTCCGGTGTTCAAACCCCCATTGGGTACAGTAGCTCCACCATTCGATACGTGTAAAAAACCTAAACCTACTAATAGATCCGCATATTTACTCATTGGCAGCTCCATTCCTAAATCTGCTTTAATGGTTTCATTAATCGGGCTTCCCAAAAATCGGTTTTTGGTATTCTTAAAGTAATACTTGTTCGTGTAGCCCAAGCCAACGCCTGGCGTAAAATTAAATTTAGCTTTTCCGACTTTGAATAGCTGAAAATCCATCTGTGCCACTAAGCCATATACCTGCCCAAAAGCATTGGCCGAAGTATCCTTTGTACCTTTCAGCTTGCTCAGGTCCCTAAAAACAAATCCGATCCCGTAAGATCTGGCACCACCAAATCCTATCCATTTATCGCTGTTCTGGCTGATGTCTTTAAAATATGCCGCATCAAACCCCGTAATCTGATCCTGAAACAGATGTCCCTGATCATTATTTACATGTGTGCCAAATATGGGCTTAATAATAATCGAATGATTTTCGGGAGCAATTTGAGCCTTAGCAAATGCGCAGCCCGTAATAACGAAAATAAGAGAGAGTAGTTGTTTTTTCATTAGCTTTTACTAAAACGGTAAGCAAGACTATAAAAGGCATAACGGTAGCCAGTGGCACTATTTTTAACTTCGTTCGAAGTAAAGGTAGCCGTATAATTGGCTGTCCAACGCGCAATGGCGAAGGTTAAGCCCACCTGTGTGGTAAAAACAACAGGTTTGGGTTTAAAGGTGATCGGCCCTTTATCATTCAAAAATAATCCGCCCTGCAAACTCGAATCGAAAGCAATGGCATGTAACTGAGGACTAACGGAAAGGAAAAGTTCGTACTTGCGTTGCGCTTTGTTCGGATGGTTGTTGCTCACCAAGCTGTTAAAAGCCGATGAACCATCCATATCGTTAAATCTGCCCAGGCGTAACATTGCGCCGAGATTGGCTTTTGTAATCACATTACCAACTGCTGCTGAAGTTGTTCCTGTAATATCGAATATTTTATTGTTTGTGCTCATTAAAAGCTCGTTGTATTCTACACCTAGGTTTAATGTTGGTTCGCTGTTTAAACCGTATTCCCATCCTTCAATCTGATTTTGACCAACCAGCTTATGAAATGCTTTTTGAAACTCTTCACCCAAAGCATCTTTTCCCGTAAGTCCAATCTGCGCAGAAACCTTAAGCATCTGTTTATTTACGTAAAACCGACTATAATTTGCCTCGCCATAAAGGTATGCCGTAAAAGGGCGGTCGTGTAGGGCAGGGTTTGGCACAAAGCTGTAATATGGATTGTATATTTTTTGGCCAAGCTCAAATCCGATAATCTCTTTGCTTCTCCCTGCTTTTAAATTCTCTCCATTCAGGGCATGCCTATATTTAATAAAAGCACCATTTGTATAATAACGGTCGCTTGTAATATCAATGTAGGCATCATTCTCAGAGATAATGACAAGCTCGTTTTTATAATTTTGCGCATAACCGATTTCCGCTACGCCGATAAATAGCAGAGAAAGGTATAGTTTGAGCATCAACTTCATTTATATGGATGGTTTAATAAAGCCATAAAAGTATTAATTATTGTTCAAAAATTCGATACGATGCCTGCCAATTGCACACGAGTCTTCTGAAGTTTCAATAGGCATAGGCGTTGGAAAACGTCGAAAGTCTATTCAGGCCACACAAGTTATTCCTACATTATATAATATAAGATTGCTTTTGTTTTTAGGAAAGGCAGGTTCTGTGCTACTATATAGGTTTGTTCCCGCTATCCGCTTTATCCCGATGAAAACCTGTGAAACAAGCAAGCACACCAAAATATAACACAAACCGGTGCTTAAATCGGGATGCCCGCTGCAATCGGGTTTATTCTGCAGGGTCTTCCGAAGTTTTAAACGGCCGGGCGCAGGTAAAACTCCGTAAGTCTGGGAAGCGCAGCCCGACTAAAACAGGAGTTCCCCTAAAAAGTTTTGCTGTCCTTAAAACTTTTTCCTGTTGAAAACCATGGAGTTACCTTGGATCTTCGGATAATCCTTAAAAAATCTTTGCGGTAGTGTTAATTTTTTCTACTTTTGCATCCCGCTTCGGAGGAAGGGTTTTGAATGAAAGGATGGCACAGGGATGATGAGAGCGGGATTTATTTTAAAATAAATGTTGCGGAAGAGGAAAAGATTGCTACCTTTGCAGCCCGTTCAGGAATGACGGAAAGCTGAAT
>NZ_JBFTRT010000138.1:0-9902 GCF_056399685.1 Pedobacter sp. 01N416 | reverse complement strand
CGGGAATCTTAATACTTTTGCATTAAGATTCCCAATCAAGTTGGGAATGACGATCTCGCGCGACTGATCATCTCTAATCAACATTTCTAACCCTAACCATATAAAAATCCGTTTTTAAGTTGTTTCATGAAACAAAAAGACCAATTCAGAAAACAGACCGTTTTTAACAAAATTAAATTTTATTAAAAATATTTTCAATTTCCTATTGACAAATTAAATTTTGTTGCTACATTTGGCTCAACAAAAAAAGAGATGAAAAATTTTAACACATATTACTTTGGTTACTTTTACTATTTTAGTGAGAGCCGGGGCTAATATGCAAAAAGATATATAACAATATTAAAATGTATAAAAAAGTCCCGGCAAACAGCCGGGACTTTTTTGTTTTAACGCAAAAATGGAAACGACAAAACGAGTAGCAATTCAGGGTATTAAAGCATCTTTCCACGAGGAGGCCGCCTACAAATTCTTTGGTAAAGACATTGAAACTGTTGAGTGTAATTCTTTTAAAGAAACCTGCGACAAGCTAGAAAAAAACGATGCCGATTTCGTAGTAATGGCTATCGAAAACTCTATTGCAGGTAGTTTATTACCAAACTACACACTGATCAGAGATTTTGGTTTTTCGGTTGTAGGCGAGGTTTACTTACCTATCCAATTGCACTTGATGGCACTACCAGGCGTAAAGTTTGAAGATATTAAAGTGGTGACTTCACATCCGATCGCCATCCGCCAGTGTATCGATTTCTTTTATGATTACCCACACATTAAAATCGTGGAGAGTAACGATACTGCTGCTTGTGCAAAACGTATCCAGGAAGAGCAATTAACGGACACCATGGCCATTGCAAATAGTTTAGCCGCAGAACTTTACGGCTTAAACATTTTAGAACGCCGTGTAGAATCGAACAAGAAAAACTATACCCGTTTTCTGATCCTTAAAAAGGATAAAACAGACGAAGGAAAGAAAATAAACAAAGCATCAATCTGTTTTCAGGTTGGACACAAAGCAGGCTCATTGGCAACTGTGTTAAATATTTTCGCCGAACAGGATGTAAGCTTAACAAAAATACAATCTATGCCGGTTTTAGGTAAAAGAAACGAGTATTACTTTTACGTCGACTTAGAATGGCCAAGTACAGAAAAATATGATAAGGCAATTAGAAAGGCATTAAAATATACATCGAACTTTAATATCCTGGGAGAGTACCAGAAGAACGATAAGGTATAGACTGGTTAATTGTATAAATTGTTAAAACTGGTTAACTGAACATTTAACCGATTTAAACAATTAACCGCTTAACCCAAAATAGTTAACAATTTTAAGTTGGCAGGTTTAACCCAACAATACAACAATTAAATAATCGAATTAAAAAATATTACTATCACACCCCCATCATCATGAAACTTAATTTAAACATCCAACCATTAAACACCTGGTTAAACGTAAACAACGAACCATTAATCATTTCTGGTCCTTGTAGCGCAGAAACTGAAGAACAATTATTAACTACAGCGCACTTATTGGCTGCTACCGGTAAAGTATCGGTATTGAGAGCTGGCATCTGGAAACCACGTACCCGTCCGGGAGAATTTGAAGGTATCGGAAGTATCGGTTTAGAGTGGTTAAAACGTGCTAAAGCAGAAACTGGTTTACCAACTGCTGTAGAGGTTGCAAATGCAAAACACGTTGAAGAGGCTTTAGCAGCTGGTGTAGATATCCTTTGGATTGGTGCACGTTCTACTGTAAACCCTTTCACTGTTCAGGAAATTGCTGATGCTTTAAAAGGCCATGATGTTCCGGTATTGATCAAAAATCCAGTTAACCCAGATTTACAGTTATGGATCGGTGCAATTGAGCGTATCAATGGCGCAGGAATTACTAAAATCGGTGCTATTCACCGCGGTTTCTCATCATTCGAGAAAAGTTCTTTCCGTAACGAACCAATGTGGGAACTTGCTATTCAATTAAAAACACTTTGCCCTGAGTTACCGATCATCAACGATCCAAGTCATATTTGCGGTAACCGTGAGTTAATCCCTTACATTTCTCAAAAAGCATTGGATTTAGACATGCAAGGTTTAATGATCGAATCTCACGTAGATCCTTCAGTTGCCTGGACAGATGCTAAACAACAAGTTACTCCTGCTGCTTTAGCTGAATTGGTTGACCGTTTAACTGTTCGTGAACCAGAAGCACCAAATGAAGCTTTCGCTGATAAATTAGCCGACCTACGTAAATCAATCGATAAAATTGATGATATCTTATTACAGAAATTAGGCGAGCGTATGGCTATTGTAGAGAAAATTGGTGAGTTTAAACGCGATAACCAGGTAACTATTTTACAGGTTAACCGTTGGGATGCCATCATTAAAAAAGGTCATGCTTTTGCAAAAGCTTTAAAATTAGACTTAAACTTTACTGAGAAATTCTTAGAATTGATGCACGGTGAATCAATCCGTAAACAAACTGAAATCATGAACGCTGGCAAAGCTGAACAAGGTATTGCTGCTGAGCAACATACTGAGGTTAAAGCGTAATTGAGGTTAAAAGCTGAAAGACTAAAGCTTAAAGCTAAGTTTAACAGTGATGTCATCCTGAGCCTGTCGAAGGACTTACGATAGTTTTCGACTAACTCAATATGATATTAAAAAACAAATATAATGTAAGTGTCAGGTGTTCCCATCTGACACTTACATTTAAGAATAAAAACAGAATAAAATGTCGAAAAACGCCTTAGTTTCTTTTAAAGGAACCAAGAATATTAATACGGAAATCCAATTAACGGGCTCGAAAAGCGAATGCAACAGGGCTTTAATTATTAGCGCTTTAAGCAAAAAACTGGTTAAAGTTGAAAACCTTTCCAATGCTGCCGATACGGTAACCTTAAATGGCATCCTTAATAATCTTGAAGAAGAATTAGAAGTAGAAATCCAGGAATCAAAAACAGTTGATGTTGGCCCTGCAGGAACCGCTATGCGTTTCTTATCGGCTTATCTTTCGGCTAAAAACGGTAATTTCTTACTTACCGGAACCGAACGGATGAAGCAGCGTCCCATTGGTATCTTGGCGGAGGCTTTAAAAACCATCGGCGCTGATATTTCTTATGCAGAAGCTGAAGGTTTCCCGCCATTAAATATTGTTGGTCCTTTAAATCAAAAAACTGCTGAAGTTAAAATTAAAGGCGATATCAGCAGTCAATATATTTCGGCCTTGCTGATGATTGCCCCTATCCTACCTCAGGGTTTAACTTTAGAAATTGAAGGCGAGCTTACCTCTAAACCATATGTAGATATGACTTTAGATATGTTGGCTGAAGTTGGCATTTCACATTCTTGGAACGGAAATTCAATTTCCATCAAACCACAGGTATTTAAACCTGGCACTTTGGTTGTGGAGCCCGACTGGAGCGCAGCATCGTATTGGTATAGTATTGCAGCTTTAGCTGATGAAGCAGAAATTAGCTTACCTGCTTTAAAAGAAAAAAGTTTGCAGGGTGATAGCCAGATCAAAAATATCATGAAGGTTTTTGGCATCGCTACCAACAAAACCAATGATGGAATTGCTATTAGCAACTTAGGCCTTTCTTTAGATACTAAAGAAATTTTAGATTTAAAAACCTGTCCGGATTTAGCACAAACCATTGTAGTTATTGCAGCTGCATTAGGTAAAAATATGTCTTTTACCGGCTTAGAAACCTTAAAAATTAAAGAAACAGACCGTATTGCAGCGCTTCAGAACGAATTGGCTAAAATAGGCGTTACTTTTACAGAGGATAATCTGGTTTATACCTTAAATACAGACAACCTTCATTTTCCGGATAAAGTTACCTTCGCARCCTACGAGGACCACCGTATGGCGATGGCTTTTGCACCACTTGCATTATTGATCAACGAAGTTGAAATTGAAGAAATGCAGGTAGTAGAAAAATCTTATCCATATTATTGGGAGGATTTGAAAAAAGCGGGATTTGATGTTAGTATCAAGTAGCGAGAAGAAAGTATCAAGAACCAAGTATAAAGAACCAAGTATCAAGAACCAAGTATAAAGATTGGATATTAAAATCCATTCAATAATTTAATCAATCTATAATTCAATCAAAAATAATGGCAGGCAACTCATTCGGACAACTATTTCGCATCACAACCTTTGGCGAATCTCATGGCGTGGCCATTGGGGTAATTATTGATGGCTGTCCGGCGCAATTGGATATCGATATGGATTTTATCCAATCAGAACTTGACAAACGTAAACCTGGTCAATCCAAAATCACCACTCAAAGAAAAGAAAGCGATACCGTTCAGATTTTATCGGGTGTATTTGAAGGAAAAAGTACAGGTACGCCAATTGCACTTTTAATTCCGAACGAGGATCAACGATCAAAAGATTACGGTCATAATGTGGATGTTTACCGTCCCAGCCATGCCGATTATGTTTATGATGCAAAATATGGCATCCGCGATCACCGTGGCGGAGGTCGTTCTTCTGCCCGCGAAACGGCTGCCCGTGTAGCTGCTGGTGCCATTGCAAAGCTATTTTTAAAGCAACAGGGTATTGAAATTTTCGCACATGTAACTTCAGTAGGAACAATAGAAGCCCCCAATTTGGAAAGCAATGATTTATCCGCTTTATTGCAAATTAGAGAAGAAAATATTGTGCGTTGTGCTGATCCTGCAACTGCACACGAAATGATTGAGTTTATCGATGCGGTTCGTAAAGATGGTGATACCGTTGGCGGGAAAATAGGTTGTGTAGTAAAAGGCTGCCCTGCAGGCTTAGGTGAACCTGTTTTTGATAAATTACATGCCGATTTAGGTAAAGCGATGCTCAGTATTAATGCTGTTCATGGCTTCGAATATGGCTCAGGTTTTGCCGGAAGCGAATTAAGAGGATCGCAACATAATGATATTCCCCAGCCAAAAGCTGCCGATTCGAAAGTTTTTAAAACCACAACCAATTATGCCGGTGGCATTTTGGGTGGCATTTCTAACGGGATGGATATTACCTTCAAAGTAGCTTTTAAGCCCGTTGCAACCATTATGCATAACCAACAAACCATAAATGCTGCTGGTGAAGCTTCGGAGATTAAAGKCAAGGGCCGACATGATCCTTGTGTGGTACCCAGAGCAGTAGTAATTGTTGAGGCCATGGCTGCATTGGTTTTAGCTGATCAGTTTCTAAGAAATAAAGCAAGTATTATATAATTTTTGTTAATGAGAACCATCACCTTCTTATTTCTATTGATCAGCATGAATAGCTTTGCACAAAGTTATGCTGATCAGATCGCAAAACACCGTGAAACCTATAAACAGGATTTCATTAAAGATGAACGCTCACCACTCAAGAAAAATGACCTGCAAAACCTTCATTTTTATAAGGCAGACAGTGCTTATAAAATCTCGGCCGATGTAGAAATACTAAAGAATGAAAAAGTTTTCAAAATGCCTACTTTTAATGGCTCTAGCAGCGATTACTATAAATATGCACACGTAAACTTCCTTCTTAATGGCAAAAAAATCCAAATGACTTTATATAAAAGTGTTTCTTTATCAACCAACCCGGTTTATAAAGATCACCTCTTTCTGCCCTTTACTGATGAAACCAACAATAAGGAAACTTATGGCGGTGGCAGGTACATTGATCTGGATGCAAAAGAAATTGCAGATAATCACATCGAAATCGATTTCAATAAAGCCTACAATCCCTACTGTGCCTACAGTGACGGGTACCGTTGCCCAGTTCCTCTAGAAGAAAACGACCTGCAATTGGCTGTAAAAGCTGGCGAGAAATTATACACTGGTGAAAAGAAACACCAGAGATAAAAGTTAATGTTACGTTTATCCACAAAATGATACCTGATTGTATTATAATCCACATTTTAACGTAAATTACAAACATTAAGTAAAAATACGTGTTCTCTAACTAAATTACATAACCCATTCCTAAATGACGTACAGCTGTTTAATTGTTGATGATAACGAAATTGAAAGAGATGCAATAGAAATGCATCTAAAAAGAATCCCATCATTAAATATTATCGCTGTCTGTAGTAACGGTATCGAAGCTTCGCAAATTTTATCAACTACTTCTGTAGATATTGTTTATTCTGATATTGATATGCCAGAGCTTTCTGGTATGGATTTATTAAAAAGCCTGAAAAAACAACCGCTATTTATCTTTATCACTTCATTTAGTGAGTACGCCGCAGAAAGTTTTAATCTGGATGCATTGGATTTTATTGTTAAGCCCGCAACGTTCGAACGCATATTAAAAGCCACAAATAAAGCGATCGAGTATATTGAATTAAGGAAACAGGTAAATAAACTTCCTGTCGAAAACCTAAACAACGACGATAAAAAAGACGATGATTATTTCTTTTTTAGAGAGACCAAAGGAATAACCAAGCTGAAATACAATGATGTAATTTATATTGAAAGTATGGGCGATTTTTCAAAGCTATTTACCAGTATCGATAAACATGTTATTTTAGTAAGCTTAAAAAATCTAGAAAAGCAACTGCCTTCAAAAATTTTCTCAAGGGTACACAAACAGTACATCATTAATATAAACCACATTGTAACCTTAACCAATCATGAGGTTCATTTAGATCATAACTTTCTGGTTCCGATAAGTGCTTCTAACAGGCAGGAATTATTGGAGAGATCGATTGACAAGAAAATTCTGTCTAGATTTTTAAAATAAGTTATTTTTTCAGGATTATTTTAAAATAACTTCCGCCTGTAGGATTAATATCGGCGCTAATTTTACCATCCATCAAGCTAATAAAAGTTCTGCAGAGCAATAAACCTAAACCTGTCCCTTTTTCTTTATTGGTACCTAATGTGCTCACACCCGCGCCTAAATAACCTGGCTTATTAAAATGCTCTACCTGTACAGGTGTTAAACCGATCCCTGTATCTGAAATTTTAATCTCCAGCACATTTCCGTTATGAACGGAACTAGTTGTGATCGTACCACCATTTGGCGTAAATTTAATGGCATTACTGATGATATTTCGAATAACCAGCATAAACATATTCGAATCTGCTTTGCAAAATGTTTTGGCTGGCACTAAATTCTGAATAGCTAAGCTTTTTTCGTTGGCGTTATCCTGTAAAGAAAGAATAACTTCATTAATGAGCTCATGAATATCCAACGATTCTAAATACGGGTTAAACCCCTGCATCTGGCTGGCGGCCCAATTAAGAAGATTCTCCATCATTGTAGAGGTATAGGTGAGGTTGTTTTTTAGTGATGCAGCATATCTGTTTAATTTTTCCTGTTCTATGTTACCGCCCTCTAACAACTGCATAAAGGAAATTAATGAATTTACAGGGGTACGCATATCGTGACTTACCACACTAAAAATACGGTCTTTAACCTTACTTAACTGCTCCAACTCCCGTTTCTGACTATTGATAATCTTATTTAACCTGGTTGTTTTCCGCTGGTTAAAAAATATAACCACGGCAATAATCAGAATCAGTGTGGTGGCTATGGTGAGGAATAATTTCACACGTTCATCAAATTTAATCTGTTGTACCTGTTTACTAATCTGCTTATCCTTTATCCCGGCGGCTAACTTTGCCTCAAATTTAGCATTAGCAAATTTACTATCCTGAGCCAAACGCTGAATATCAAGATCAGCTTTTGCCTTTTGAAAAGTTAGGAGATCCAATGCTTTTTCTTTATCACTCAACACTAACTGTTGCCTTTTTAGCTCAAGTTCCTGTTGTTGTCTTTTTAACTCGCCTTCTGTAAGTTTTTGCTTCAATAAATAATCGCGTTCCTTAATACCAAAATCGAGCTGCATCTGCCTCCGGGTAATTTCCTTTTCCTTTTCCTGATCGAAAATCTTATCTCTAACGGCAATATATTGCCTGTAATAGGCTAAGGATTTGTTATAGTCTTTTAGTTTTTCATATACCGTACTCAACCCTAAACTAGATTGTTTTTCTATATCTAATAATCTGTTTTCTTCTGCAATTTTTAAACTATTATTGAGTAATAGGATGGCATTTTCAAAATCGTTTTCTTTTTGGTAAAAGTTTCCCAAGGCATATAAACTTGAGGCATAGGCTTCTTTATCTTCTCCCGACTTATTTAACTCAACTGATTTTTGATAGGATTTTAACGCCGCATCCTTTTGTCCTATTAAACTGTATAAATCAGCAAGATCTCGTTTAACAGTGGCTATTAAACCTATGTCTCCAATGGCTTCTGATACCCGCAACGATTTGTTATAATACGCTAAGGCCAGTTTAATTTTCTGGTTAGGTAATACATTCATCTCCTTTAATTCACGATCTGAAGCCTCAAAATAATTAGTACCAATCAGGCCGTAAACAACGGCTACGCCTCTTGTATTTTCGCCTCCTTTAGCAAATACTTTCAGCGCCATGTTCATATAAACCAAGGCCTGACTCTGGTTACCCAAACTTTGATAAATAGTAGAAATATTGGTATAACAACTTGCCATGTCGGTTTCGTTGCCCATTTTTTCGTAGATAGCTATGGCCTTTTGGTTAACTTCTAACGATTTTACATAATCAGGAATGCTGCCATATAAAGCACCTAAATTGAGGTAAGTTCCAGCAACCATATCTAAATTACCCACTGAAGAGAATTCAGCAGCTGCATGATTATAATTTTCTTCTGCCTTTTGGTAATTAGACCTGCCGTGATACATTAAACCCCTACGGTAATAAGCCATTGCAGAGAATTTTTTTAGATTTTTCTCATGCGAAAGCTGAATGGTTTTATCCACATACTCTTCCGCTTTATCTACATTTTTCATCCTCATGTATTGGCGGTAAACCTCCGTCAATATTTTGATTTTGGTGGAATCTGTTTTTAAATTCTTTTTATTTAAACTTAAAAGGCTATCCAGTTTTTTCTGTGGCGCACTCACCTGGCTAAAACCAGTTATGCACAAAAATGACAAAAAGAGAAACAGCATGCCTTTTTTAGAAAAACACGCTTTACTAACGAACTGAGCATTTACAAGATAGCACTTCATTTTCAGATCAAACCAATGATTTGTTTCTTCTATATAATGAGCATAAAAAATCTTGAAAATTACAGCGTTTCATGTTCTGGCTGAGATAAAACATACTGAAATAACAAAATAGAGTTTGGCGTATAAAAGTAGTTAAAAAACTGATCAATAAATAACCAGTTTTTTAACTTTTCACCAAGAATCTTAATCATTTAAGCATAAACAAAATAAGAAACCGATTGTATACCCTTTAAATTATCCAGGCAGTTAAATCTTATACCCAAGCGATTTGCTTTATTAAAAAAATGCGGGGTATTTAGTTGGATTTGCATCGTGCATCATCTGGTAAATGGTTTCAATTACATCATCAACCGATGGTTTACTGAAATAATCACCATCAGACCCAAATGGCGGGCGGTGTGCTTTAGCAGATAGTGTTTTCGGCTGGCCATCTAAATGGAAATAACCTTTTTGTTCTTCGAGTACCTTTTGCAGGATATATGCAGATGCACCTCCAGGAACATCTTCATCTACGACCAGTAATTTATTGGTTTTGGCAAGGGAGTTTACACAAACCTGAGTGGTATCGAAAGGTAATAATGTTTGTGGATCAATAATTTCTACAGAAATGCCTAATAAGCTCAATTCTTCTGCGGCTTCCTGAACAATTCTTAACGAAGATCCGTAAGATACTACGGTTATATCTGTTCCTTCTTCTAAAACCTCTGCTTTACCTAATGGAACCGTAAAATCGCCAACATTATTTGGTAGTTTTTCTTTAAGTCGGTAACCATTTAAACACTCAACTACTACGGCAGGCTCATCAGCCCTAAAAAGGGTGTTGTACATGCCGGCAGCTTGCGTCATATTTCTTGGTACGCATAAATGCATCCCCCTTAAAGC
>NZ_JBFTRT010000137.1:0-9937 GCF_056399685.1 Pedobacter sp. 01N416 | reverse complement strand
TTTGAAAAATAGTTCGCGCTTTTAGATTTAAAAACAAATGTTCACAAAATATGTAGTACATATTTACAAAATAATTTTATAGTTTTGTTTAAACCAAGTATATGAAAAAAATAATTTTAGCATTTACATTAATGCTTAACATGAACCAGGCAGGGTTATTTGCACAAAATATTGTACCGCTTTACAAAAATGTACCGAATGCCATTAAGGCTGATTTAACAGAAAAAACAGATACCGCCAAAAATGGCAGAATATTAACCAGATACGTTACGGAGCCGACTTTAACCGTTTTTCTCCCCAAAAAAAACAATGATAAGCGTGCTGCCGTAATTATATGTCCTGGTGGAGGTTATTCTTATCTGGTGATGAACAACGAGGGCACCGAGGTTGCAAAGGCGTTAAATAAACAAGGTATAGCGGCCTTTGTGTTAAAATACCGATTACCCAATGATCTGATTATGAAAAATCGTTCAATCGGGCCATTACAGGATGCTGAACAAGCCATAAAAACAGTGCGCGAACGGGCTAAAGAATGGAACATTGATGCGGCAAAAGTTGGGATAATGGGTTTTTCGGCCGGCGGTCATGTGGCCTCTACTGCATCTACGCATTATAAAAATGTAGTGATCCCAAATCAGGAAAAAACAAATCTCCGACCAGATTTTTCAATACTCATTTACCCTGTTATTACCTTTCAGGATAGCATTCTGCACAAAGGATCTAAAAAAGCTTTAATCGGAGAAAATGCATCGATCGAAAAAACAGTTGAATATTCTAATGAGCTACAGGTAAATAAAGATACTCCTCCTGCATTTTTGATTCATTGCAGTGATGATAAAGTAGTACCTGTTGCTAATACTGTAAACTATTATCAGGCACTTAAAAACAATGGGGTAAAAGGCGAAATGCATATCTACGCTACCGGCGGACATGGTTTTGGTTTAAAAAATGCCACGAGAACAGATAAATGGCTTGAACAGTGTATGGCATGGATGACTGAAATGAAAATCAAAACACCATAAGGTCCCTTCCACTGTGCAGCGGTAATTTTTAAACGAGAAGCAATAGGCTTATAGCTTTTAAACCACAGATAAGGTCAATATTTCTATGCCAATCGCATTACTTTATAAAAAAAAATGATTTTTTTTCATGTAAACGATTTTCATTGTAATTTRGAATGCCAAAAACATCATAAATAATTGACTACAAATATATTACCCATTAATAAAATTCAAATAGTCAGAAAGAAAATAATCGGTTTTTAATTAAAGGCGTATCAGTAGAAATACAGGCGATTTAATTTATGCAAAAATTGCCTTTAAACAGCTTTAAGGTGCATTAAAAATTAATATTAAGTGTGTTTTTAGTGCGTTTTTTTAATTACTTTCGACCAAAGAACCAAACAAACTGACACAGTCGAACTACACAATGAATCACACCTAATCTATATAGGCAGGTGTTTATTGTGCTATAATTTATTAAAGTGCCCTCAGCCTTTAATGAATTATTAGATCTATGTTACGCCATATATGGGTTCAACAGGTTATTTATGATTAAGGCTTTTCTGCTGTTTTTATTTAACGGGTTACTGGGATTAATATTGCTCTGCTCAGCAAATATTGCATTTGCACGCCATGAAACTAAAACCATAGCGAACGCTGGCTTTAACAATTTATCTTTTCCTTTTTCTTCAAGAACCAGCACGAACACCACAAAACACTTATACGCAACCAGTTATTCTAAACATTATATCGCCCCTGCCCCATGGCAATATTGGAGTAAAGCCAACGAAATTGTTATTACATCAGATATCGGAACCGTTACCGGAACAATATATAAAAGCGATGGTACTGTTGTAACCACTTTTACCTGCGTTCAGGGAACGCCTTTTGTTTATCGCTTTACCGGACTACCTGAAGATGCACCTGAGCACGAATTAAATAAGGTACTGAGTGGGGCTGGATTAATAGTAGAGGCTACTGGATCTATTTCAGTGAATTTAAGAAATGTTGCATCAGATAATTTAGGAGCTGATGGCACGGATGCAGATATTAAGGGTAACGCCTCTCTTTTTAGTTTTGGCGATGCGGCAATTGGAACGTCCTTTCGCGTAGGTTACTATAGGGATGGTAATCTTGCAAGTAATGCGCATCCACCGATCTATAGCATTATGGCCACCGAAAATAACACGATTGTTAAAATAGCTGGTGTAGCAAAGGCAACATTAAATGCCGGACAAAGTTATTTATTCACTGCCCCAATGGGAACCCTGGTAGAATCGTCAGGATCGGCTGTAATGAATACCGCGGCAGATCTGGATGCTCCTGGAGGCTGTGGAGACGGTGCTTACAATCCAATTCCCCCAATTGCCTCATTGGGTAGAGAATATGTGGTAGTTAGAGGTGAAGGTAACACGATTGCAGAGCAAACTACTGTAATTGCAACTGAAGCAAACACTGTGGTTACCGTTACCAGCTTTGACCTGAATGGTACCCAGAAAACCACAACTACCTTTACACTGGCACAAGCCGGCGATTTTAAAACATTCGAACACGGTTTTGTTTCCGGCACCTATAGCGCGACAAATCCGCCGGGCATTAATACCGGAAGGTATTCATCCTCAAGAATTGAAGCGACTAAAAACGTAGGCGTATTTTCAGGTACGGCTGGTATTTCAGTTGGCGGTGGTTGCGAGGTTGATGTTGCTACTTTAGTACCTATTTCCAGTTGTTCGGGATCCAGAAAAGTCGAAACCACCAAATTCACAGCTTATAACAATAGCGATTTATCTTACTTTGGTTATATCATTACAAAAAGCACCGCTAAAATCTATCTAACGACGCAATTGGGCACACCCAATTATACAAATAGTGATATTGAAGCAATACCAGGCATCGGTACCCGTAAAACTCTGGGAACGTCTGGCTTATATTTAATAAGTTTTACAAAAGCAGATATTGGCGCGCCAAAGGCAATTACCATTACCAGTGCAGAACGGCTTACGGTGTCGATGGTGCAACAAGGCGACGGATTCTCCATGTCGAACTTTATTTCACGTTTCCCTGAGAAAGGTGATCAACCTGTGGTATCACAAACCAACTGCGCATCCGCAACACTCACAGCAACTCCAAATGCTTCCAATTATCAATGGTACCTTAACGAAGTTCCTATAAGTGGTGCAAATGCCAGTACTTATGTGGCTAGTACATCTGGCAATTATTCGGTGAGTTATAGTTTGGATTGTGGGCTGAGTGCACCTTCTCTCCCAATAAAGGTTTCACTTTGTAATATCGACCGCGCGATTACCAAAACAGTTGATATCGCTTATCCGGAGTTAAACAGCAATGTAGTATTTACGCTTAAGGCCGAAAATTTAGGCGATGGCAATGCGGTTGGGATATCGGTTACAGATCTGCTTCCTAGCGGTTTTACTTATGTATCGAGCATAGCGCCATCGGGAACGAGTTACGATCCTATTTCGGGCATATGGACTATTGGCGATTTGGCCAGTAATGCCAGTATCTCCTTAAGCATCACAGCAAAAGTTGTCGCAACAGGAACTAATATTAACACAGCAACGATTACGGGCTCGCAGCCTGATCAGGTAACCACTAACGATCAGAGCTCGGTTAGTACCATAACTGGCTCTAATGATAGAGAAGTATGTGTAGGAACAGCTATGAACAATATTATTATCAATATTCCATCAGGCTCAAACGGTATTCAAGTTACAGGTTTACCAGCCGGGATAACTTATACCAATAGTTCGTCTCCTAAAAAAGTTACCATTTCAGGCACGCCAACTACCGCAGGCCCACCAAAAACTTATACCGTTTCTAATACTACAGGAACTCCATTCACTGCAACAGGCTCAATAACGGTAAATGGAAATGTAAGTACGCCTGCTTTTAACACCGGATTAACCGATAAACGCTGTAGTGGTACCGGAACCGATACCTATGTTGCAACGGCAACAAATGCCACAAGCATAGTTTATTCTATGTTACCCCTAGCGGCAGGTATTATTGATGCAAACAGTGGAAAAGTAACCTGGGATAATACATTCGCAGGAACAGCAACTATAACAGCCACAGCAAAGGGCTGCGCGGAGAAAACAGCCGATTTTATTGTAATCGTAAACGGGCTTCCAAATTTAACATTGGGCACCGAACCTGAAATCTGTCAGGGTTTTACCACGTTATCACTCCCTTATACCAACGCTTTAAACAGTCCAACAACGTATAGCATTACCTGGAACACACCAGGTTTTGATCCAGTTAGCAATCAACCTTTGCCAGCGGGAAATATTCCGCTTAACATCCCGGTCAATGCTGCTCTAGGTGTTCATTCCGGTATGTTGACCATTAAAAATGCGGCGGGTTGCAGTACTCAAATTAATTTCAACATTAAAATAAATCCAAAACCATCAGCACCGCATGTGTTGGTGCAAACTAATTCACAATATTAATCAAACAAACAAAAAATCGTCCCCATGAACAATTCAATTACAAAAGCAATTTTAGCAATTACATTCCTGTTAATCTGCACATTTTCAAAAGTATCGGCTCAGGTACTACCAACTACAAGCGGAGTTAGTCTTTTTTGCAAAGGATCGGATCTTACTTTACCCGCTGCCCCAGCTGGAGAAGACTGGATTGTTAAATACAGTGCAACGCAAACTACTACGCCAAGTACAGGTGTTACTTTAGTTTCGGGAAATAAAATCGCAGCGGCCGATTTAAACACAGGCTATTATTATTTAAGTTCTAAATCAACAACACCAGGCTCCTGCGAATCTGAATTACAAGAAATTCCGGTATATGTACTTCAACCTCTGACTGTTAATTTTACGCCTGCTGATTTCTGTCTCGAAAGCCCATTGGCGCAAGTTGGCGCTGTTACCAATCCTGATGCTACCAACATTCCAACTTTGGCCTATCAGTGGTATACGGTAACAGGAGGAGTAGAAACGGCTATATCAGGTGCTACAACAAAAGACTATACGCCATCGGCACCTGCAACTGTTGGAACAAAAACGCATAGGCTAAAAGTAGGTTATGTAATTAACGGTAATAAATATTGTCCGCAATGGGCAGATCATGATGTTACGGTAACCGCTAAGCCTGTAAAACCAACCATTACTCCAGGAACCATCACCGGCACGGCAACAGCAGTTACTTTCTAGGCCGGTTTTCGTTTTTCTGATGATTGTTGTATAAATGAAGCTAAGGATATACTCCTTTCTGGCTTTGGCTATATTGTTGTTTTTTATTCAAACAGCAAAGGGCCATATTGCTCCCAATGGGCGGCAAACCATTGCGATCAGACAAGGGTCGTCGGTGGTTTTGCGTGCAAATTCGGCTGGAGCGGCTTTATATATATGGTACAAGGATGATGTGTTAGTGAAGAACCAAAACAAAGCAACACTTATCACCGCCACCGCAGGCATTTATAAAGTAGCTACTGTAAATAAATTTGGTTGCACATCCGATATTTCAGATGAAATAGAGGTTATTATATTGCCACAGCTTATTGCGGATGTAGCCATAACAAAGCGATCAGAATCAAAAATTGTAGTGGGCGATCAGGTTTTCGAATATTACCTGAATGTTAGAAATAATGGTAAAGATGATGCCACCCAACTGATGATTAAAGATGCGCTTCCTGATAACCTTTCTTTAGAAAACCTGGCCCAGCCAACAGATGGAATAGCGAGCTACGATCAGCTAAACCGAACCATTAATTGGAACATTCCCTTACTGGCCAATGGCAAGTTTGCTGAGCTGGTAATCAGGGTAAGATCCAAGCAATCGGGTATGGTGACTAATACAGCGACT
Organism: Pedobacter sp. 01N416; assembly: GCF_056399685.1. NCBI lineage: Bacteria > Pseudomonadati > Bacteroidota > Sphingobacteriia > Sphingobacteriales > Sphingobacteriaceae > Pedobacter > Pedobacter sp. 01N416. Next base: position 4,100 of record NZ_JBFTRT010000137.1, on the reverse strand, counting down.
GTTACTGCAACAGAATTTGACCCTAACCTGGGCAATAATACATCAACCGATAAAAAAGAGATTTCAGGTTTAAGAATACCAAATGTCTTCACGCCCAATGGGGACGGCAAGAACGACACTTTTTATATTGAACACCTGGAATCTTTTGAATCGAACGAAGTAACAATTATTAACCGTTGGGGAAGTACGGTTTATCAATCCAATCACTATAAGAACGACTGGACTGCTCCAGGATTAACGGATGGAACCTACTTCTACGTGATTAAAGTTAGAAATGGAACAGCAACCTGGCAAGATTACAAAGGTTATGTAACGGTAATCAGGTAAATAAAACAAAATACAGACATGAACATTTTGAAAAGGATATTTCTTGTTTTGACCATTACGATATTATCTGTTAAGGTTTTTGCGCAGCAAGATGCCCAGTTTGGGCAATATGTTTTTAATAACATGTACATCAATCCTGCATATGCGGGTTATAAAGAAGAGCTTTACCTACAGGCTTTCGCCAGAGCACAATGGACTGGTGTTCGGGGCGCACCACAAACCCTTTCTATATCTGCAGATGAGGCTATAAATGACGAAAGTTTGGGCCTGGGGATGATTGTAACCAAGGATAAAATAGGTGCACAAAACACTTTAAATGCATCGGCAAATTTCGCTTACAGGATAAAACTTGATCGTACTGAAACCAATATCCTCGCTTTCGGTTTAGGCGTAGGTGTAATCCAGACTTCCTTAAACGGCAATTTGTTAGATCCTATCGAAATGGGCGATAACCGTATCCCGACAGGATCAATAAGTCAGACGATGCCTGATATACGCGCCGGTATCCATTATTCAAATGAAAAGTTTTTTATCGGTTTTTCGGCAAATAACCTCTTTTCAAAAACCTTATCAGTATTTGACGATTACAATTCGCTAAACGTTAAAATTCAGCCTCATTTTTACTTGAGTGCAGGGGTGGCATTACCTGTAAATAACGATTTTGTTTTTAAACCAACCTTTTTAATTAAAGATGATTTACATGGACCAACCTCATTAGATTTAAATGCCTTTTTACTGGTAAAAGAGCGCTTCTGGCTTGGTGCAGTTTATCGCACCTCGGTAAAAATTTATCCTAAAGAGAATTTGCAGCGTGGATTAACCAGTAGAGCGGCAGTTGGTTTCATCAGCGAATTGTTTATAAGATCTAACTTGCGTATTGGTTATGGTTATGATTACAGCCTCAATAAACTGAGCAATTACGATTATGGCTCGCACGAAATCTCAGTTGGCTATTATATCGAAACCAAAAAGAGCCGAAGACCAAAGTGTTATTTTTAGGTGTTAATCAAAATGCAGTGCATATCATTAATCGAACCAATGTATTACCATGCAATACCATAATCTTCGCCATGGTTACTCGAGCCGCCTTGCAAACTATTGTGCTTCCAATCAAAATAAATGGCATTGATTGGCCCACTGGTCCGTTCTGAAAAACTGAGTGTATAACCCATTTTTTTCAGTTCATTGCGCACCTCCTCTTTAGTACTGTTATTTAATAAAATCTGACCAGGTTTTGGTGCTCTATCGCTTGTTTTAGTACCACCCAGCGAAAGCCAAAGCTGATTCGTATTAAAGTTAGCCGCTTCGGTTGCCTTTTGCACATTCATACCAAACTCAGCCATGTTTAAAAAGAATTGAAGCAAATTCTGATCCTGGGTATCTCCGCCCTGAACTGCAGCCGATACGAATGGTTTACCATCTTTGATAAACAATGAAGGCGACAGGGTTACCCTTGGCCTTTTGCCCGGTGCAACAACATTGAAGGGATTTAAGGTAGAATCGAGCACAAAACTTTGCATCCTTTGACTCATCCCAATGCCTGTATTACCGGCAATACAGGCCGGAAGCCAGCCACCACTTGGGGTAACAGATACTACCCAACCGGCCTTGTCTGCAGCTTCTATCGATGTTGTTCCCCTCCACAAACGATCTTCATAAATTTCTTTTGGCGTATTATTCCCAAGGTCGTGCTTTGGCGCAAAGTTACGTTTGGTTGTATCGAGGTTAAAGCCTCTGCTTTTTAACAGATTTAAATAAGGGTTTTTCTTGCCCTCGTATGGGTAAGGATCACCAGGCCCTGTGTTTGCATCATTTTTATCAAGCTGAATAAGCGAGGCCCTTTGTTTTGCATAATCTTTACTTAACAGACCTTTCATCGGTTCAGCAGGACTTTGGTTTGGATCACCATAATAAAAATCGCGATCTGCAAAAGAAAGATTCATGGCCTGATAAACAGTATGGATATATTTTGAGCTATTGTAGCCCATTGCTTTTAGGTCGAAATTCTCTAATATATTCAAAGCTTGCAGTAAAACAGGGCCTTGTGTCCACTGTTTTAATTTGTATACTTTAATCCCTTTATAATCGGTGCTTAATGCTTCTTCTTCAACGGGTTTCCATTTAGCAAGATCATCCATGGTAATCAGACCTCCTTGTTCCTTACTCCCACGCACGAATTCTTTGGCGATGTCTCCTTTATAGAAACGATCGTAAGCGGCCATTAATGCCTCTTGTCGCGAGCTACCTTTCTCCAACGCAGCTTGCTCTGCTTCAACCATTTTGGTTAGGGTGGCCAATAGATCTTTTTGAATAAAAACCTCACCTGCTTCTGGCGCCTCACGCTTTTCGCCCAAATGCGGCAATAGCACCTTTTTACTGTAAGGCCAGGTTTTGATCAATTCTTTATCGCGCTCTATACTGTTTGCCGCCTGTGCTTCTATGGCATAACCCGCGGCCATGTGCATGGCAGGTGCCAGAACCTGTCCCAGACTCATGCTACCATATTTACTCAGCATATAAATCAGTCCGCCGGGTGTACCTGGCGTGGTTGCAGCCAAAGGGCCGTATTCTGGCGGAAAGCTATAACCTTTAGCTTTAAAAAAGGCTACGGTTGCTCCAGTTGGGGCAACGCCCATTGCATTAATCGCGATCACCTTTTTTGTATTCGGGTTGTAAATTAGTGCCTGTGTTTCTCCTCCCCAGCTTAAAGTATCCCACATGGTGCAGGTAGCAGCCAACATGGCACATGCTGCATCAACTGCATTTCCACCTTGCTGAAAGATCATCGACCCTGCTGTTGCTGCCATCGGCTTTCCTGTGATGGCCATCCAGCTGTTCCCATAAAGCATTGGCTTTTGCGTTTGCTGAGCAAATAAAGTGCGAAGAGAGAGTGATAGTAGCAGAAACAGGGCTAATTTTTTCATAGTTCCAATATAGCTAAAATATGTGCCACAGCAGTCCTTCACCTGCACAGCCCCCCTAATTATGGGTAATAAAACAAGCTTGTTACAAATTTAAGTACCACCAGAACAACTTACCCTAGTGCGCACAGTTAGCTTTTGGTAAATTCATCCACCTAGAAGAATGTAAGGTCCTGTTCTCATTTCTTTTTCTTGGGTTTGGGTTCAGGCAGTTCTGCAACAGTGATGCTAACCAGTTTTTTTAGCCAATCGCGATCTTCCAACTGCTCTTCGATTAGAAACTGATTTTTTGTACCCGGGTAAGGAGGTGCCTCCACAACATCTTTTATATACGCCCTTCCAGATAAGGTTGGCTTAACAAACAGCTTGTTGTCGCACACCAGTGCAAACAACTTATCATCAAAATACAAGCCGTATTCGCCAAACATTTTTTTATAAGTAACATGTCCGGAATAATCCATCTGATCTATTATAAAGTCTACGAATTTCTGTTCTGACGCCATTGTAAATTGATCTAATTTGAAAGGTGTGATATGAGTAAAGCTAAACGAATAATTGAAAAGAAAACCTTTAACTGTTTTCACTATTAAATTCTACATGCTTCAAGCACTAAGATAGGAACAATCGTCGATTATATTAAGTACGCCCATTCACTAATCATTGGTTATTCCTTTTCTTTTGATTCTGGTTTGCAATAATGGGCATAATCGCTAAATTTGTCGCCCAAATGAACAATTGACACAAAATATATGATTGTTCTAAACTTTTGATTCTGGTTTGCAATAATGGGCATAATCGCTAAATTTGTCGCCCAAATGAACAATTGACACAAAATATATGATTGTTCTAAAC
>NZ_JBFTRT010000136.1:0-10061 GCF_056399685.1 Pedobacter sp. 01N416 | reverse complement strand
GGATTAACCTATCATTATGAAGAGCAATAGGCTAATCGTGCGAAGAAATTTAATTTAAACCTTTAAATTTGGCATTAAGTTTAAGAACGCCTGCGAATTAGCATGGTATTTCTTTTTATCTAATTTAAAATAGAATGCTCCTTTTTTAGAACCTGTTCTATCTTTTTCAGCTAGCTTAATCAATAGTCCGGTTGAAGTAATTTTACGGCTGAAATTCCTGGTATCGATTTTAGTATCGTTTACTTCCTCAAAAAGTATATGCAATTGTGGGATGGTGAATTTTTTAGGGAGCATTTCAAATAAAATAGGATGGAGGGCAGCCTTGTATCTTAATTTTTTTCGGGCATCGGCAACCATTTGGTTATGATCAAAAATAAGTTTTGGCCTATCGTTGATCAAAAACCATTCTGCCTCGTAATCGTCATTTAACTGTGCCTCATATTTATGGATATCAATAAGGGCAAAATATCCAACAGAAAGTGTTCTTTCAATTGGGTCGCGGTCAGGTTCTCCATAAATCTGCATCTGCTCCAGGTAAACACCTTCCAAACCTGTCATTTTTTTGAGTACCCTGTTCGCTGCATCGTCTGGACTTTCATTTGCACCCACAAAACCACCCATTAAACTCCATTTGTTTATCTCGGGTTCTAAACCCCGCTTAACCAACAGAATTTTGAGGTGTTCACCGTCAAACCCAAACACTATGCAATCAACAGCAACCAGATAATGTGGCTGCCTAGAATATTCAATCATTTTTATCCGAGATTTTAAAGGGCTTAATATGTTCAAATTTTCACGAAAATAAAAATTATTATTAATTGTCGTTTTGACAATTAATAATAATTTTATAATTTGGCGGCTTAGATGGGTTAAGCTAAATGCTTTCTTTTCTTTAACCAATTGAAAATATAAGATGAACCAAACATTCGAACTCGATAGTAATCCACACACCAGGTTAAATATATTAACTGGCGAATGGGTTTTAGTTTCTCCGCACCGTACTAAAAGGCCCTGGCAGGGTAAGGTTGAAGATGTAACACCAGATAACCGTCCGGAATATGACCCTAAATGTTATTTATGTCCTGGTAATGGCAGGGCAGATGGCGATAGCAATCCAGAATATACCGAAAGTTTTGTTTTTAACAATGATTTTGCTGCGTTGCTTGAAGATACGCCTGCAGGTAATATGAACGAAGAAGATTTATTGGTAGCCAATAATCAGAGAGGGCTTTGCCGGGTGATCAGTTTTAGCCCGAAGCACAACCTCACACTTCCCGAAATGAGTGTCGAAGCCATAACTGCCGTGGTAAATGTCTGGCAAAATGAATTTAATAGCCTTGCCGAAAATGATTGGATCAAGTACATTCAGATTTTCGAAAATAAAGGCGAAATAATGGGCTGTAGTAATCCACACCCACATGGTCAGATCTGGTCGCAGAGCGATATTCCATTAGAAATTGCTAAAGAAACCGAACGTCAGAAAACCTTCTATGCTATTCACAGAAGAAGTTTGCTTGGCGATTACTTAAAACTGGAGCAAAAGAAAAAAGAGCGTATAGTATTCGAAAACGATCATTTTGTGGTACTTGTCCCTTTTTGGGCAGTTTGGCCTTACGAAACCATGATTATCAGTAAACGCCATATAAATAGCATTAAATTGTTTACAGAAGCTGAGAAAAAATCGTTAGCTGATGCCATTAAGGTATTAACAACCAAATATGATAACCTGTTCGAAACCTCTTTCCCATACTCTGCAGGCATGCATCAGGCACCAGTAAACAATGGCTATTACCCTGAATGGCACTGGCACATGCATTTTTATCCACCATTGTTGCGTTCGGCATCAGTTAAAAAGTTTATGGTCGGTTACGAAATGCTAGCTAACCCTCAACGCGATATTACCCCTGAATTTGCCGCTAGCCGTTTAAAAGAGATGTCTGTAGCCCACTATAAAATCAACAAAACTGAAGACTAAATATTAAATAATGAATGCACAGGATTTAAAAAATACATTTAAAAAACTTTTCAACGCTGAGCCTATTTTAGTGCGTTCGCCTGGAAGAATCAATATCATTGGCGAGCATACCGATTATAACGGCGGTTTTGTAATGCCTGCTGCTATAGATAAAGCCATTTATGTAGCCATATCAAAAAGAGAAGATAATGAAATACATTTATTTTCAGAGAGTTATCAGCAATTTGATATTTCATCGATCAAAAACCTGAAAAAATCAGAGAACAGTTGGGCCAATTACATTTTAGGCGTTGCCGATCAGTTAAAAGAAAGAGGCCATCAGTTGGGTGGCTTTAATTTTTATATCGATGGTGACGTGCCTTTGGGTGCTGGTTTATCGTCGTCTGCTGCTGTAGAATGTGCTACTGGCTTCGCGCTCGATCAACTTTTTTCACTTTCCGTTCCGAAAATGGATATTGCATTGATTGCACAAAAGGCAGAACAGACTTTTGCTGGTGTTAACTGTGGAATTATGGATCAGTTTGCCTCTGTATTTGGCAAGAAGGACCAAGCCATTATGCTCGATTGCAGATCGATGAAACACATTTATATCCCATTAAAATTAGATGGATATAAACTTTTGCTTTTAAATACGAATGTAAAACACGCACTTGCCGATTCTGCCTACAACAAAAGGAGATCACAGTGCGAACAAGGTGTTGCCTGGGTAAAGGAGCATTATCCAAATGTAAGTACGCTTCGTGATGTAGATTTAGCCATGTTAGAAACCCATGTTAAACCAAAAGATCTGGAAGTTTACACCAAATGTAGTTTTGTAGTGAAAGAAATCGGCCGTTTATTAACCGCTGCGGAGCAACTGGAAAATGGTAACCTGCAAGGTTTGGGTAAACTGATGTTCGAAACGCATGAAGGTTTAAGCAAAGATTACGAAGTCAGCTGTAAAGAATTAGATTTCCTGGTTGATGCGGTTAAACCTCTTGATTATGTGTTAGGTGCCAGGATGATGGGCGGTGGTTTTGGTGGTTGTACCATCAATATTGTTAAGGAAGAAAAAATTACCGATTTAATTGAAGCGTTATCTTCAAAATACTTACTACAGTTCGGACTCAAGCTTGGTTCCTACACCGTTCAAACTGATAACGGAACCAGCTTATACAGCTAAAAATTAAATAACCCAAGGTATACTAACCAAAATAAATCAATGAAAAACAATTTACTAGACACGAAGGATTACATTGTATTTGCAATTTACTTCGTTATTGTGGCCGCTTATGGGCTCTACATTTATAACAAGAAAAAGTCGGAATCTACAGGTTCTAAAGATTATTTTCTTGCTGAGGGCTCTTTAACCTGGTGGGCAATCGGCGCATCGTTAATTGCATCTAATATTTCTGCAGAGCAGTTTATCGGTATGAGCGGATCAGGCTTTAAAATGGGATTGGCCATTGCAACCTACGAATGGATGGGCGCATTAACCTTAGTGGTTGTTGCGGTATTCTTTATTCCGGTTTACCTGAAAAACAAAATTGCTACAATGCCGCAATTCCTACATCAGCGTTATAACGGAACGGTGGCCATGATAATGGCTGTTTTCTGGTTATTACTTTATGTTGTAGTTAACTTAACCTCGATCCTTTACTTAGGTGCTTTAGCAGTAAGCAGTATTTCTGGTTTCGATTTAAGTTTCTGTATGTACGCCATTGCAGGTTTTGCCATTATTATTACGCTGGGTGGAATGAAAGTTATTGGATATACTGACGTTATTCAGGTGTTTTTCTTAATTCTGGGTGGTTTGGCCACTACCTATTTGGCTTTAAACTTAGTTTCTACCCATTATGGAACGACAGGTGTTTTTGAAGGCTATAGTTTAATGACTTCAAAGGCTTCTGAACATTTTCACATGATTTTAAAGCCAGATAACGAAAATTATATCGATTTACCTGGCTTAAGCGTGCTTGTAGGCGGTATGTGGATTGTGAACTTAAATTATTGGGGCTGTAACCAATACATTACTCAACGTGCTTTGGGTGCTAACCTGGAGACTGCCCGCGGAGGTATTCTTTTTGCTGCATTCTTAAAATTATTAATGCCAATTATTGTCGTGTTACCAGGTATTGCAGCTTATGTTTTATATAAAGATGGTGCCTTTCAAGCGGAAATGCTACAAGATGGATCAGTAAACCCAGACCGTGCATATCCAGTATTACTGAATTTACTGCCCGCCGGATTAAAAGGACTTTCGTTCGCAGCATTAACCGCTGCAGTGGTAGCCTCTTTGGCTGGTAAAGCAAATAGTATTGCAACTATTTTTACACTGGATATTTACAAGAAAGTATTAAAGACCGATGCTACTGAGAAAAATTTGGTAACAACGGGTAAGATTTCGATTATTGTAGCGATGATTCTTGGTGTATTAATTGCACCACATTTAGGAATCGATAAAAAAGGTGGTTTCCAATATATCCAGGAGTATACAGGTTTTGTTTCTCCAGGTATTTTTGCCATGTTTATTTTAGGTTTCTTTTGGAAAAGAACAACTTCAAGTGCGGCACTATTCGCTACCATCGGTGGTTTCGGCTTATCAATTTTACTTAAATTCTTACCTAAACTTACCGATCTTTCATGGTTATCAGGAATGGGTTTCTCTGTTAAAAATGCAGCTGGAGTTTATGAAATTCCATTTTTAGATCGGATGGGCTTTGTATTTGTATTCTGTATTCTTGGTATGGTGATCATCAGTTTAGCGAGCAACAAAGTTAAGGCAGAAGCTAAAGGACTGGCCATCGATGCTAAAATGTTTAAAACCTCAACCAGTTTTGCAGTAGGGGCTTTAATCATCATCGGATTATTGGTTGCACTTTATAGTGTATACTGGTAAACGATAATGTATAAAATAGAAAAGGGATAAAGTCATTAGATTTTATCCCTTTTTCGTTTAAAATATCCGCTTACTTATAAATTTAAATCTTAATGTTCTTAACCCCTTAATGATAAAACTAACCATTCTAAAAGATCCTGAAACAAGTTCAGGAAGACAGCTCTCTTTCTTGTAATCGTCATGCTGTCCCGAAGTTTCGGGATCAGCATCTTTCCTGTAAAACAAGTTGAAATTAATGGTGCTTTATAATTTACGCCAATAACCAGTTATTTATCCTCTTCAGTCGCCAGTTTCTTCACCAGCCATGGCAAGGTGAGCCCTTGTCCGATTAAGGTAAACAATACCACTACAACAGATATAAATATAATAGCATTACGTTGCGGAAATGCGCTTCCATCCGATAAAGTAGCTGGTAATCCAATGGCAATGGCCAACGAAACAATACCCCTCATGCCCGACCAGCTGATGATCAAACTGTTCTTGAAATCAAGCAATGCACCCTCAGTAATGCGGTGTTTCCCTTTCTGAAAGGCTTTTTGAAGATTGAATTTTTGTAGGAAAACACGGGCCATTCTTAACAACAGCGCAACAATAGTAATCACCAGCGAATAACCTATGTAAGGTAAAATATCGGCACTGTTAATGTTTTTGTACACATAAGGGAATTGTAGCCCAATTAAAATGAAAATCAGCCCATTCAATAAAAAAATAATAATATCCCAAATGTTTTTTGATTGGTTTTTAAGTTGTTCAGGAAATACTTTGTTGCTAAACCTCGAAATGCCCAATCCTAAAATAACAACTGCAATAACACCAGAAACATGTACTTGTTCTGCAATTAAATAGGTAACAAAAGGCATCAACAACATAAAGCTGATGGTGGCCAAACGGTTACTATGGATTCTTTTAATAATGAAGGCGAGAATTTTCGACATCACCATGCCGATTAAGAATCCACCAGCCATTAAAAGGGCAAACTCAAGCGATGCTTTCCAAAATACAAAGGCTGTTCCTGTTACAGCAGCAACCGCAAAACGATACGCTACCAGTGCAGAAGCATCGTTAACTAAGCTTTCGCCCTCCAATATGGTATTTGTTTTGTGAGACAAACCTAATCCTTTGGTAATACTCATGGCGGCAACTGCATCAGTAGCAGAAAGGATCGCACCTAATACAAAAGATACCGGCCAGCTCATCCCCGGAATCATATAGTGGGCAACTACAGCAATACCAATAGCGGTGATAAAAACCAGCGTAATGGCCAATGTAAATATGGTGTTGATATTGGTTTTAAATTCCTTGAATGAGATATTAAAAGCGGCATCGTAAAGCAATGGTGGTAGGAATATCAAAAATATAATTTCAGGATTAATGTCAATTGGTGGCAAAGATGGAACAAAACCCACCGCTATTCCAGCTATAATCAATAAAATAGGATAGGGGATTTTAATTCGATCGGCTACAGCAGAAAGGCCAATCATCACAGCTAAAATAAATATTACAATGGCATAATTTTCCATATCGGCAAAACGCGTTTAATAGAAGTCGAAACACTTACTTGCAAAATATATGTTTAGAACTGGATTAAAAAGTTTCTGGCCGAAATAAATTAATCGATGAAACGAGGGAATGTCTAGAATTCTACAGTGATAAATGCAGTTAATTAGAAGAAGAAAACTTTAATGTCCTTCAATTCTTAATGATACAGTAAAAAAAGAAAGCATGGATGCATTGCTAAAAAGAGATAACACCGTTTTATAATACGGAAAAATTACAGGGGAAGAATGAAAAATATAGATTAAGAGTGAATTAGCGCTGCAACCTAGGCCTTTTACTCTTAAAAGGTTGATTGGTTTTTGGCTTTGCGGCTTGAACACCACTTTCCTCTTCCGATATTTTAACTGTAATTACATTGCCTTTAAAAGTTTCTCCATTTAAGGTAGATACAATATTTTTAGCATCCGGTAAACTGTATATTTCTAAAAAAGCATAGCCTTTACACTTGCCGGTAGCTCTATCGCGAACAATTTTAATCGTTTCTACCCTACCATGAAGGCTAACCAATATTGCCAAATCCATCTCTTGGATATTGTCAGGAAGGCCACCTATAAAAATCTTAACCATTAATTCAGTAATTTGAGAGAACATCCGATTAAATCAAGCTTAAATCCAGAATTGTTCTTTTAGACCTGCAAAATAAGCAAAATGATATTCTTACCCAAACTAATTAAATGAATTTTGCCTCATTTTTATCATAAATTTGTGAAGAGCAGACATATATATTGATGTTGACAGACATAAAATGTACATTCGCTTTCTAATCATCAAAAAATAGGTTAAAATATGAGCATCTCTAAGTTAAAATCTATACTCATTATAGCATTATTCCTCTTCAGTTCGCTACTAGTACAGTCAAAAATTTTATTGCCGTCAGTATTTAGCGACAATATGGTTTTGCAGCAAAAAACAAATGCGGCCATTTGGGGTAAAGCCACAGCTGGTAAAGCCGTTAAGATAACGGTTTCGTGGAATAAAATTAATTATGGGGCTATTGCCGATGCCAGTGGCAATTGGAAAATTAAAGTGGCAACGCCAGGTTACGGCGGTCCATATTCCATCACCATTTCCGATGGAGAATTATTGGTGCTAAACAATGTATTAATAGGGGATGTTTGGATTTGCTCAGGCCAATCGAATATGGAAATGCCTTTAGCGGGGTGGGGAAAAATCCTTAACCACGAAAAAGAAATTGCTGATGCTAAATTTCCAAATATCCGTTTATTGCAGGCAGAACATATTACCAGTAGTTTTCCACTTAACGACGCCAAAGTGACTAATGGTGGTTGGCAGGAGTGTAACCCAAAATATATTGCTGAGTTTTCTTCTACAGCCTATTTCTTCGCCCGTGAAGTGTATGAAAAAACTAAAATCCCTATTGGCCTAATCCATACCTCATGGGGAGGAACAATTGCTGAAGCCTGGACAAGTGCCGAATCGCTTAAAAAAATGACCGATTTTTCTGCCGCAGTTGATAAGATCCAAAAATTAGCTAAAAATCCATCAACAGTTTCTTACGAAGAAAAACTGCAGAATTGGATTAAAATGACAACCGAGAAAGATTCGGGTTATCAGGCTGGAGAAACAAAATGGGCTTTGGCAGAAACTATAAACTGGAAAAGCATGACTTTGCCGACTTTGTGGGAAGATGCAGCCCTTAAAAATTTTGATGGCATTGTATGGTTTACAAAAAAGATTAACATCTCCGAAAACTGGAAAACAAACGGTGCTAAACTTAATTTAAGTACAATTGATGATAACGATATTACCTTCGTAAACGGAGTAAAAGTGGGTGAAACGGTAGGGTATAATGTTGCTAGAACATATACGATCCCTGCAAATCTGCTCAAAATAGGTGAAAATACCATTACCGTTAGGGTTTTTGATAGTGGTGGTGGTGGCGGTATATATGGTGATGCCAAAGATTTGACCTTAACAAACAACACGGCAGAGAAAATTTCTTTAGCTGGCGACTGGAAGTATAAAGTGGGTGTAGATTTTAAAAATATTGAAGCTAAACCTTATGAAGAAAATGGCCCTAACAGACCAACCGTTTTGTACAATGCGATGATTCATCCTTACCTGCAATTTTCAATTAAAGGTGCCATTTGGTATCAGGGAGAAAGTAATGCCGATAGAGCTTACCAATACCGCGAATTATTTCCAACGATGATTAAAGATTGGCGGCAGAAATGGGGGCAGGGAGATTTTCCATTCTATTTCGTTCAACTGGCCAATTTTATGCAGATTGATCGTTCTCCTGTAGAATCCGCCTGGGCAGAGCTTAGAGAGGCCCAACAAAGAACACTTACACTACCGAATACAGGCATGGCTACCATTATTGATATCGGTGATGCAAAAGATATTCACCCTAAAAACAAACAAGAGGTGGGTAGAAGGTTAGCCATAATTGCCCTGGCTAAAACATATGGTCAGAAAATAAACTATTCTGGCCCCATTTATCAATCAAATAAAGTAGAAGGAAAACAGATCCGTTTAACTTTTGGCAATACAGAAAATGGATTAAAAGCAGTAGATGGTGCCGCATTAACCGGTTTTGCCATCGCTGGATCAGATAAGAAATTTTATTGGGCCAAAGCAAGCATCCAGGGGAATCAGATCATCGTAAATAGCGACCAGGTGGCAAATCCTGTTGCGGTTCGTTATGCATGGGGAAATAATCCTGTGTGTAACCTGGTTAGTAATGATGGCTTGCCGGCATCACCATTCAGAACAGACACCTGGCAAGGCCTTACCTTTGCAAAGAAATAATTGGTAAAAAATTTGTGCAATGTGTGTGGTTAAATCCGTGTAATGCAGGCAATATTTAAAGTTACGCTATTCTTTATGGCTTACTTTATATTTTTACTGGCTAACCGGAAATTATGCCAAATACTTTATCAGACCAGGAAACCATTCTCCTGATTGCCGACCTAGAAGAAAAATTATTAGATGGGTTTAAAAGAACAGAYCTGAACACACTCGATTTATTGTTTGCCGATGGGATGCTTTTTCATGATCAGTATGGTAATGTGCTTGATAAAGAGATGGATCTGGAAGCTTACCGGAGTGGCATGATCAAAATTAATAAAATCAACGTATCCAAACGGGAAATACGTGTTTTTGAATCTATTGTTATTGTTTCTGCAAGTCTTTTTATTAAGGGAAGTTATTCAAATATTTTACTTAACGGCAAATATCAATGGTTAAGGGTTTGGGGTAAAGTGAGAGAAGATTGGAAAGTAATTTCTGCCAGTTGTACAAGCATTTCAGTATAAAATATTTGCTTAAAAATAAGAACGGGGAATAACCAATGGCTATCCCCCGATTCTAAATTAACGCTCTCTAGATCTAATATAGAACTAATCTCAGTTTCAACCAAAAGCTTGATGACAGAACAAGGCAAATGCTTACCCTGGCAAGTTAAAAATAGGTATATATCACAATCTGGTGTAAACCTCCAGGCTTGCAAACTGTATAATTTTTTACCTTTCAATTTATTATTTTCAGCCTTTAGGTTTGCTTTAACCAACTTAACATTGCTTTTTGAATTGTTTGAATATAAGATTACTAAATCGTTTTAATATTCGCTCATATTTATTAGTTTTATGAAATATTATCTAACCAATAATCCTTTTATGAAAAGAATAT
>NZ_JBFTRT010000135.1:0-10067 GCF_056399685.1 Pedobacter sp. 01N416 | reverse complement strand
GCATTGCGTATACCACACAACTCTTCCATTGGATAATAACCGTGCTCATGGCCAATATTTTCATATACCACGATAAGCTCATTTTCTCCCGGATGCAACAAGCCTGCAACATTGAAGATATTATCGTAGTCGTTCTCTTTTATTCTTTGGAAAGATTTGTTTACATTTCTGCTCACACTGGCTGCATATTTATCAGTAGGGTATAAGCGCGGCGCTATTTTGCCGTTTACCTGCAGGTTTAAAATGTCTCTGGAAAATGTATTGAACATTAATTTAGAAAACTGGTCTGCCTGTTTTTGGGTTAGTTTGTCATTTGCACGGTAGAGTACATAGCGGCAATCGTTAACGCCTAATTCCGGCAAGGAGCGGTTTGAGGAAAGTGACTGCCATTTGGCTTTGAAATCTTCATTGTGCACCTTCACCGCTTTAATTGATAGACTGGTTTTGGTTTCTTTTGCTTCCTTTTTGTTGTTTTGTAAACCCCACCAAATACCCTGCTTGGCAATGACTCCGGGTGGAATGACCAATACTTTTGTTTCCAAGGAATCTAAATCATAGACGATTTCAAACGCTGGTTCGGCAGCTAAATCACTTTTTTTAACGGTATTTACTTTGATTAAAACTTTTTCTTCGTTTTGGTTTACATTGTAAATAGGCGCCGAGGCCGATGCATTTGCCCCTGGTTTGATTAAGGCTGTTCCATGAATCTGTTTTTTTGCAGTGCTATTGTGCAGAAAAACAAACCTGGTCCCATCCTGGGCAATGCGCATTCCCCCAACTAATTCAGCTGGGGCTTTTTCAAATGTGCAGACGCCACCTTTAGAATGGATGAGCTGCTGTTGATATTTTTTGATGAAATCACCAATATTTTGGGCCGCATAATATTTTTTTGATAAGCTGCCATCTTCTTTGATTGCCGCATTGTAATCATAACTGGTTGTTTGCCCCCTTGCCCCCCAGCCAGCGAAATTTGTGCCACCATAGATCATATAATAATTCAATCCGGTGGCGCCTCCCAAAATCGACATCATGCCCACCGCATAAAAATGTTTATCGTTTGATTCATGCTCTTCGCTCAGCCTGCCAGTCACAGTAGAAAACCATCCGCCCTGCAGTTCAGTAACGAAGCCCGGCGCGTTGGGCTGTCTATGTTTTAGATCTTCCATCCGTTTAGCGCAGCTAATGGCATCGTTTAAATCCACATAGTAGTTGTCACAATCAAAAACATTTGAAAGCACGCTATCTTTGCTTCCCCGGCACTCGGAGGTAAGGCAGCTAAAAATGGGTACCTTAACACCTGCGTTTTTTACCCCTTGATATAAAGACTGTAAAAAAGCTTTTTTGTTAGTGGTTTCATGGGAATCGTATTCATTTTCGATCTGGACCATGATAATGCCTTTTTCTTGATCAGTTTTTCGGGTAATTTGCTCTTTTGCGATGATCTTACCTACTGCCTGATACCAATGCATACACCATTTTACATGCTCAGTATCATTACTCCTTAACCAAAATCCATCTATATTAGGACGGAATTTGGCCAGCCACCTTGGATATCCCCCGCCGGCCCATTCCGCACAAATGAAGGGTCCGGGGCGCACAATCGTGTAAAGGCCAAATTCTCTCTGCGCCATATGCAGCCACTCCYGCAGGTCTGAAAAATCAAACTGTGACTGATCCTGAATATCTTTTGGCATGTTCCGTTCGTGCCAGTTCCATGGTATATAGGTTTCTACGGTGTTAAAACCGGCAGCCTTTATTTTTTGAAACCGGTCTTTCCACAATGCTTTTGGGCACCTGAAATAATGGAATGCAGCGCTATATATAAAGATCTCTTTGTCGTTTATTTTTAAGGAACTACCATTATAAGACACCGTTTGGTGATCAGATCGATGGTTTTTACGAGGATCAGAATGAACCCGAGCCTGCGCGGAGGTATAGCAAAAACAGATTAGAACTATAATGGAAACGGATATTTTAATGTTAATTTTCATTTTTATAATGATAAGACTTCCTGCAACGACTGAACCAAAGTTTTATTGACCGTTTTTTAATCACCCTCATTGTTTTTCGCATAAGGCTGGTTCTCTCCTTTAAAATGGAACCAGTTAAAATCGGCATAGCCACCTTCTTCCTTTTTTGTACTGTAAGTAAGCAGCGCAAAGCGGTTTGCTGTCCAGTCATATCCAAGGGCCATCTTTAGCTGATTGCCGAAAGAAATAAATTTTTGACCGTCTGTGCTATATGAAAATGTTGCTGTAAAATCGATATGTGTTAAGTTTGCCCTTATCCAGAGTTTGTTCTGGCTAAAGTTTTTAATGCTATCTATTACTTTTCCATTGTTCACCATGATAAGTGTTTTTTGATTCCCGTCCTTTCTAACAGCGATATAGGCATAAGGCGATTGAAAGATGCCGAAACCGGCAATATTTCCATCTTTTAACTGGGAAACATCCATTTCAACCGTTCCCGCTGATAGGGGGCCCTGCACCCTTTGGGTGAGCGTGTTACGGGCTGTGGTCAGCGCTGATGCTTCGGTGGCGCGCAGGCGTAAATAACCCTTTCTTTCTTTCAGCGACCATTTTTTGTTGTCAGGATTATGGTTCCATTGCCATTGTAGCCCCAGTGTAGCGGAACTGAACTCATCTGATGCTGCAACCGTAGTRACCGGATATTTTTTTTTGACATCAGGTTTCTGATATACCAAAACACCTTTGCCGTCTTTGCCGAGCATAGGCCAGCCATCTACCCAGTTAACAGGCTCCAGGTTGGGTGTACGCCCGATAGGGCCACGGTCCTGCATAATGATAAACCACCACGAACCATCTTTGAGCTGGACCATTCCACCCTGATGCAGTCCGTTACCAGGATAGGTATGATCGTCATTAATGACTACTTTAGATTCGTAAGGGCCATAGATATTGTCTGATCTCAGGCAAACCTGTCGGCCTTTTGTGCCGCCGGTAGATCCCAGGATATAATACTTTCCCTTAAATTTGTACATGTGGGAGCCTTCCAGATAAGGGTATTGGGGATTATTATAAATTTCCTTTTGAGGGGTTTTTACCGATAAAGCATCGGCATTTAATTCTGTAATGTAGAGTTTCTGCTGTCCATGCGCAACATACACTTTGCCGTCATCATCGAAAAACAAACCTGGATCATACAGGTATTCAGGAAAGATTGTTCTCGTCCATGGACCTTTGATATCTTTTGCGGTACACATCGAAAAATTACCCTTTTCCTTGCCCCAATTGGGTGTGCAGAAGCCGACATAAAAAAGACCGTTTCGGTGTCTGATCGTAGCTGCCCACGAACCCCTTAAATACCTGTCGCCGCCTTTCAGGTCATACCGTGGATCTTCATCATAACGCTCAAGGGCATAACCGGCCATTTCCCAGTTCACCAGATCTTTAGATTTTAATACCGGACATCCCGGTACGTAGTGCATGCTGGTAGATACGAAATAGAATTCGTCATCAACCCTAATCAGGTCAGGATCGGGCCAATCACCCCAAAGTATAGGGTTTTTATAGGTTCCGTTGCCGTTATCCGCTGTCCATATAGGTTTTGCAGGAGATTGTGCCAACAGATGTGAAGAATATAATAAAAATGCGAAATGTAAAATCAGGGTTATTTTTTTCATCATTTAAAATTTATGGGCTAAAAGATGCTGCCCTTATAAATGTATCGGCTTTTTGGTTAGGATATAAAGATAAAGGGGTAAATAAATTACCCCTTTATCACTAATTTATAAAATATAAGCCATTGATTAACGGCTTTTAGTATCCTGGATTCTGTTTCAATGAATGGTTAATGTCAAATTCTTTCTGTGGAATAGGCCACAGGTAGTTTTTAGGGTCGAATGTTCTCGATCCTGCTACAAAATTTGAATTTGGGGTTAAAGTCAAGGCACCGTTGGCGGGGTTTACCGATCCCTTTAAACAGCCCTTTACATCTCCATTTAATACATCTGCACCAATTTTCCAACGTTGTATATCATACCAACGTAAACCTTCGCCTGCCAGTTCGGCCCTTCTTTCGCGGCGGATAAGTGCCCGTAATGAAGTCTGGTCAGGATACATCGCTGAAGTTACCGCAGGCATATTTACCGTAGGGCGTTGCCTTACCAGGTTAATGGCATTATAAACCGAAGCATCAATCTGGTTGGCTTCAATTTTTGCCTCTGCATAGGTCAGTAAAATTTCTGCGTAGCGGATAACAATAATACTTCCTCCGGTATTCCACACATCAGTTCCATAGGCGGTATTGTTATAATCGTCAATATTAGCAAGGTACTTTTTAAAGTTATATCCGGTTGGAGAGGCATTGTTGTTACCCACAAGATCGCTAGAAGATGCACTTATAGGATCGAAGTAAGAACCCATATACGATAATCCTGGGCGGATAACAGTTGCATCTAAACGTGGATCTCTGTTTGTATAAGGTTGAACTGCATTATATGTGCCGTCTTGCTGGATCGTTTTTCCGTTTGTGGTTTCGTATGCATCTACCAGTGCCTGTGTTGGTGCCATTGAGCTCCATCCACCAGAAGAATTGGGAAGTGCAGCGCCAAGTACCCACTCAGCATTGTCGTTCTGTAGATACTGTACATCTAAGATTACCTCTGCGTTATTGCTATTCTGTGGACGAAACAATCCTTCGTAATCAGGAAACAGTGTATAATTGAAGGGTGCAGTCATCAGCTGCTGGGCTGTGGCAATACAATCGGTATATTTTGCATTGAACAGCTCTGTCCTTGCTTTCAGAGCGAGTGCTGCACCACGTGTAATGCGGCCTATATCACTGCCCGAATAACTAACAGGCAATGAAGGTGCAATACTGGCGAGTTCCTGAAGAATAAAATCAACAACCTGAGCTTTCGGTGTACGTTGCAGCTTATTGGCCTCATCGGTCGAAAGGTTGTGCAGTGGAAATGGGACATCGCCATAAACCTGGCTTAAGATGGCATATTTATAAGCCCTTAAAAACCTGGCTTCACTTTTCATTCTGGTTTTTAACGTATTGTCGAGTGATGCCGAGGGAACTTTATCCACATTATCCAAAAACCAGTTACATCGTTGAATAGTTGTATAAGAGTATTTGTTTACCCCTGGGTCAGTAGCGGTAGCCAGTCCTGAGGCAAAGGTTTCATAACCTTCCCATGGAAACTGGTCAATGCCGTTGTCAGATATACAATCGTCGTATATTACATTATCGCCCGATTCCCAGCCGCTATAACATCCGGTTAGTGCCGCATTGGCATCCGCTTTTGATGCCCATAAGGTACTATTGCTGTATTGATCTAATGGTTTGGTATTTAGTATGTCTTTCTTACAGCCCGTAATTACAGCTGTAGAGAGAAGTATATAGATTAATTTCTTTTTCATCTGTTTGTTTTTTAAAATGTTACATTAAGGCCAAATGTATTTACCAATACTTGTGGGTAGTTATAAACGCTTCCTGCTGATCCGGATGCTGTGCTTGAGCTACTGGCTGCTCCTAGTTCAGGATCTATCCATTTGTAGTATTTGGTAAAGGTTAACAGGTTTTGACCGCTGTAATAAACTTTAACATTGTTTAAGCCTAATGTTTTAACCACATTTTTTGGAAGCGTATAGGCTAATGTTACGTTTTTAAGGCGCAGGTAAGAAGCATCTTTAACCCAGAAAGACGAAGGCGTACCAGTCGGATCGTTCTGTTTATAGCTGTACCATAACCTTGGGAAATCGGCATTGGTATTGGTTGGTGTCCATCTGTCCAAAAATACACTTGTAGGTTTTTGCACATCTGGTCCAACTTGTCCGATAAGGTTACCGCCCATGGCTTTTACAGCGGCAGCGCCCTGGAAGAATAAGGATAGTTCGAAACTTTTATAGCTGGAAGAGAAAGTAAGGCCATAATTGATTTTTGGATAAAAACTACCCAAATCAACTTTATCATTAGCATCTATTTTGCCATCGTTATTCTGGTCTTTATATTGTATATCGCCTGCAGCCACCTTATTGTTTAATACAGCTGTTCCGGTTACATCGGCCTGCGTTTTATAAATACCTAAAGCCTCATAGCCATACAGCGAATAAAAAGAGGTACCCACATCATAGAAGGTATTATCGTTAATTACTTTACCTCCTGTTAACTTGGTTACTTTATTTTCAATAAAAGAAATATTACCATTAAGGCTATAATTAAATTCTCCGGCTTTATCCTTGTACCCTGCACTGAACTCTATACCTTTATTGGTCATCTCACCATCAACATTTACATATGGAGCGGTAAAGGCATAGGTAGCGCTAGCCTGGGTCCGCATTAACGGATTTGATGTTTTTCTTTCGAAATAGTCCACTGAAATATCCAGCTTGTTATTTAAGAATGTAGCATCGATACCAGCACCCATTGATTGGGTTTTTTCCCATTGTAACAGAGGGTTTGCACCCGCATTTGGTGATAGGCCGGTTACCAGTACCTGATTAAACGAGTAGGTTTGTCCGCCCGCAATAGATTCGAAATAGGCATAGTTATTGGCAATCTGCTGGTTACCCAGCTTGCCCCATGAACCACGTAATTTTAATGAATTTACCGTATTTAGTGCACCAGCAAAAAAATCTTCTTTTGATATTACCCAACCTGCAGAAACTGCCGGAAATTTACCCCATCTGTGACCTTCGGCAAAACGCGAAGATCCATCAAAACGGAAATTACCTTCTAGCAGGTATTTTTCGTTAAAATTATAGTTAAATCTGGCAAATGCAGATTGCAGCGCCCAATCATTGGCATATCCTGATGTAGACTGGCCAAGAGCCGGCGCTGCATTGATCTGGGTTAGCTCATTGTTCAGGAAATTCTGGCGCTGGGCAGAAAAAGTGTTATATATGGAATGCTCTTGTGAAGCTCCAACCAAAATTTTGAAGTTATGTTTGTCAATATTTTTTTCGTAATCTGCCACGGCCTGCACAAGCGTATAGGTTGTCCTATCGGTAGCATTGGTTAAATTGTTTGGCCCTTCAAGCTTGGTTGGCGCTAACGGCGTACCCGCTGGGCCACCTTTATAATACTGTATTTCTGAAACATACTGCTGCTGCTGACCTAAGCCTAATCTATAACCAAAAGAAGGTTTGAAGTGTAGACCTTTTAATGGAGCCCAATCTCCCGCTACGTTACCGGTAACGGTATAATTCTGCCATTGGTTGCTTGATGGAGACTCTAACCAGGCCAGGGGACTACCATCAGATACATAACCTAAAGCTCCATTTTCCCATCTGGCAGGTACAGTATTAGAAATACGGTTTGCCATGCGGATAATTTGCGAAAAACTTGTGGCGTAAGTACTTACCGGCTCAGAAAAAGGAGCATATAAGAAGCCTAATTTTGCACTTAAGCCTAATTTTTCAGTTAACTGCGAACTAACGTTAAATAAGGCATTGTATTTCTGATATCTTGTTTTCTTTACATTTCCTTTTTGATCAAAATAGCCCAGCGAAACCATGTATTTTGATTTTTCATCGCCACCATTAATACTCACGTTATGGTTTTGTTGCCATCCTGTTTCCGAAAATATTAACGATGACCAATCAGTATCTGGATGCGCACCTGTTTTATCGCTACCATCTTTAAACAGCTGTATATCGTTATCAGTCCATCTGGGAGCGGCACCTTCGTTCACCCTCGCCTCGTTATATAACTGTGCCTGTTGCCATGCCGGTAAAAAATCTGGTGTTTTGGTAACCTGCTGTGGCCCGGCATACATATCGTAACGCATTTGCAAGCTGCCTTGTTTTCCTTTTTTGGTGGTAATTAAAATTACACCATTCGAAGCCCTGGCGCCATAAATAGCCGCAGAAGCAGCGTCTTTAAGTACTGAAATACTTTCAATATCATTCGGGTTTACATCCCCCATAGCGCCTGGTACGCCGTCTACAATAATAGCAGGACCGGCGCTCGCGCCACCTGATCCCAATCCGGATCCAATACCCCTAATTCTGATTGTACCCCCATCCCTACCTGGTTGTCCATTGCCGGTGGTAATACTTACCCCTGCAACCTTGCCCTGGATGGCGTTGGTAACACTGGTAACGGGCCTATTTTCCAAATCTTTTGCAGAAACGGTACCAATTGCCCCGGTTAAATTAATTTTCTTTTGCTGCCCATAACCAACAACTACCACCTCGTCGAGGTTGTTTACCGAAATTTCTAATAGTACATTAAGGTTGGTTTGATCGGTTACGGTAACTTCTTTAGTTTTGTAGCCCAAAGTAGAGAATACCAATGTTTCTCCTTTTTCTGCTTTAATGCTAAAAGAGCCATCGGCGGCAGTACTGGTTCCTTTACCGGTACTTTTTAGAATTACCGATACACCCGGAATTGGTCCGTTATTATCGGCTACTATACCTTTTATGGTAATTGGATCTGGAGCATTAGCGGCGCTATTGATGCGCAGATCTGACTTTTCGTTGGTTTTAAAAATAATAACACCCGATTCTCCTTCTTTATACTGAAACTGGGTTCCGTTTAAAATGGCATTTAAAACGGCTGGAAGTGCTTCGTTTTTAAAATTTAATTGTTTTGTAGAAATTTTGCGGAGCTCGTTGTGGTTGTAATTAAACGGCATTTTTGAAATATTGCTTAACCGTCCGAATGCTTTTTCGAGTGTTTCTCCATTAAAACTGATGGTTACCTTAACGGTACGGATATCCTGGAACTTGTTAAGCGCCCAGCTGCCCAGTGAAACGGTGGACAATAGCGCAACTATCCCTAGTTTTGCTAGCCTCCGCGTTAGTGTTTGTAATTTTTGCTTCATGTATTATAATTATTTAGGGGTTGATTTCTCTTTAATAGCAAGGTTTTCCGGAGATAAACACCGAGTCCTTTTTAATTGTATAATGGATAGGTTGGATGGTTTTTAAAACCTGCAGTACATCCGTTAAGCTTTGTTTTTTGGTAAACCTGATACTGTTCTCGCAGTTGCTGAATACTTTGGGATCGTAAATTGCCTTTATGCTGAACCGGTTTTCTATGGCCAGCATTATTTCTTTGAAATAAACACCATCCAGATTAAAATCGCCATGCGTCCAGGTAACGGTATTGGCCGATTTTACTTTCTGTGTGATAGCCTTATGGGTGCTTCGGTTAAAAGTTAACTGTTCATCGGGCCTAAGCGTGTTTAGTGCCTTTGAGCTTTCGTTTACCTGTACCTTTCCCCTGGTTACCGTTACGGTAATGTTTGGCAGTTCTTTATACGATTTGATATTGAACGCCGTTCCCAATACTTTGGTGCTAATGCCTCCTGTATGTACAACAAATGGTTTGGATGCATCGTGCGCAACATCAAAATATGCTTCCCCTTCTTCCAGATAAACATTGCGGCTGTTGATGAATTTAGCAGGATATCGGATAGTACTGGCCGCATTAAGCGTTACTGTACTATGATCGGGAAGTAAAACCTCTAAAACCTGTCCTTTCTGTGCCTGTACGGTGATGTATTCGGTTTTTCCATTCTCTTTGGCGTAATAGTTGTAACCGACGAATAAAAGCGTACATACACCCACTAAAATAGCTGCAGCTTTATATCTAACCGCCCATAGCCTGATGGTATGTTTCCTGTCGCTCGCTTCCTGCCTATCAATGCTTTGTTGTAACCGTTGATAAATCTCGTGCCTGATCTCTTCGCGTTCTTGCTCATTATCGATGGACGACGGGTGCTCAGATATTTTAAATCTTTTGTAAAATTCTTCTTTCAACGGCATAATTTTTTAAGATGATAGCCTAAAGACGAACTGATGTTTACAAAGTACCAGAGGTATGTTTAATTTTTTTAAAATAGAAATGAACAAAGGTGCTGGCTTATTTTTTGGCGCAGGCGCTTAAGTGCTGTACTTAGTTGATTTTTAACCGTTTGCGAAGAAATTGATAAGCGCCCTGAAATTTCCTCAATAGAGAGATTTTCTTCGCGGCTCAAACGGTAAATTTCTTTCATTTTTTCTGGTAGCTGATCTACCTGCTCGTTTAAAAAACTATTGAGCTCGTTGTAATACACCTGATCATAAACAGTGTCCTGGTATACCGTTGATGCC
>NZ_JBFTRT010000134.1:0-17497 GCF_056399685.1 Pedobacter sp. 01N416 | reverse complement strand
CTTTTTCTTCAGTAGCTACATAAACAGCTAAAGCCTTACTTATTGCAATGGAATTAATAGCATAACTTACCTCATTTTTTCTTCCCTTGTCTAGATAAATCAATTGATGAAACTTGGAATCGGCATAATCATAATAAGAAACGCCCTTTTGCGTACCTACCCAAACCTTGTTTTTCGCATCTCCATTCAGTACCGTAATGTGGTTATTTACTAATGAATGTTCGTCTCCCCAGCCATTTCTAAAAACCTTAAAATGATAGCCATCGTAACGGTTTAATCCATCATAGGTACCCATCCACATAAACCCAAAATGATCTAGATACAAAGAGTTTACCACATTATTAGATAGGCCACTTTCTACCCCCAGATATTTAAGGCGAATAGTTGTAGACTGGGCAAAACAAATAACTGCACCCATCCATAAAAAAAATATGGAGCAAGCAGTTTTTTTCTGAATAAGGAGCATAGAGAAACCGTACCGTGGTATGCATGGCAGGAAACGAATATACATATTTTCCTAAAACTCAGCTATCGGGTATTGTTTAGGATTAAATAGTAAAAATCGTAAGATTTCTCCTACATTAAAGACAGCTCTGTTCTATCTTGATGTTGTTCAACCAACATTTTAATAATTCAACCTACAACACCTAATCATTTACAGACCGAAACCGTAGTATTTGTTATTACACATAAACGTGAAATGTATATTTTGAAACAAAAATCCTATCTAAAAAAAATATATTGGCTTATTTTTGTTACTATGACACATATTGATGCATTGACTCCCATCCATAGGCTAGAACAACTGAAAGTTGGCGATCTTATTTCTGACACAATGTAAGCCGAACGTAACATCCAACCACATTTGGGGCAATAGGTTATATTAACAAGTGCTTTCTCCATTTTTATTTTTTTTACAAGGGTACAAAAAATATGGAGGGATGGAAAATGAAGATGTTAATGGCTGTTGAAACCGATTAAGCATCTGCAGATGTGTCTCCTCTTTTGTTCTTGTGGTAAAAAAATCGTTATTAATATCTAATTCAGCCAGACAATACTGAATAAAATGAACTAAACAAGTTCGCTGCTTAAAATGTTGTCAAAAGAGAAAAGGGTAACCACATCCATGTTTACCCCTTTCAAATTACTCCCGTGTTAGAGGAATTATAACTACACCAATGAAGCAATTTTTGTTTGCTTCATCTAGATAATCATACACCTAAAGTCTGAAAAACAGATATAAAAATTACTGTTTTTTTATTTTAGTTTTCTTTTAAATCCCTGCTCAAATCACCTCTAAATTTGTCTTTAATGCCCACTTAAATTGTTGGTACGAGCAATTATTTTTATAAAAAATTAAAGCGCCATGGATTTTAAAAATACTTTAACTGCCAGTATTCAGATATATAAACCCATTAGTCTGGTTTGGAAAATATGGAATGAGCCCGAACATATTGCCAAGTGGAATGCTCCATCAGACGAATGGATCAACAAGAAAATTGAAAATAACCTGGTAGAAGGAGGTGGTTTTTTATACGTTATGGCTAAAAAAGACGGAACTGAAAATTTTGACTTTAGAGGAACTTACACCGAAATTATAGCGCATGAGCGAATTGCTTATACATTAGATGATGAGCGGAAAAGCCTGATCACTTTTACAGGAAATAACCCCGTTACGCTTACTGAAATCTTTGAACCCGTTGCAGGCCTTGATTTGACCATGCAACAGGAATTCTGTCAATCGGGACTGAACCAGCTTAAAACATATGCTGAGCAGCTTGGTTAAATGACTTCAGGTTCTAATACAAAAGTGGTTTTACTGCGATTTAGATGCTCCAATTATTTTGAGGTAAGGATGGGTTTAGCTTTCCTGGGCTTTTTCCTTTTCTTCCACCAGATGATAAAACCAGTAATCGGCAAACTCGCTGCAACCAAAGCCGCTAAAAAGGAAAGAATTTTATTTGGCAGTCCTAAAAGCCTACCCGTGTGGAGATCGTAATTGGTGGCTTCTATTAAATCGGCCCCGTTAAAATCTTTATACGGTTTAGCCCTGGTCATTACGCCTGTAGCTTCCTCATAAAAAAAGGTATTCTGGTTGCGTGCCCAGCGGTAGGGATAAATCATTCTTAAACGCAGTTCACCTTTACCACGCAGCGAAAAACTAGTGGAAATAGCACCAGGGTATTTAATTTTAGCTTCAGTATAAATTTTATTGTAACGTAGAGGTAGCGAATCGATGTGTGCAGGTTTGGTTAAAACGATGGATTTGCCCTGCCCTAATTTGCTCCCGGTAAAAAAGCTAGCCGCATTTTTCACCTCTTTAAAAGCAAAATACAAACCACTCAAAGCAGTAACCAATAGCACAACTGATGCATAAAAGCCCAATACGTTGTGTAAATCGTAATTTAGCCGTTTAAACGATGCTTTTCTTTTAATGGTTAAAGATTGTTTTAATAACCGCATCTGACCAGGAAACCAGAGTACCAGTCCCGTAATCAGCATTAGCACGAAAATAACCACCGACCATTGCATGATAAACTTTCCTGTTTTTCCTAACAACAGGGAGGTATGGATATGCTCTACAACTTGAAGCCAATCTTCGCCACCTCTTTTTATCAAAACGGCAGTGTAAGGGTCAAAATAATAAACAATACCCTTCTTGGTGGTAATTTCTACCGTTGCATTTGAAAACCCATCTTCAATTCTGATCAGCCTTAACTGGTCTTTGGGTGATAATTTTTCGAAGTTTGAAATGATATGATCTAAACCTACAAAAGGTTTCTCTTGAAGCGCTACATAGCGAAAATCTTTTTGTGTAAAATCTCTGATTTCTTCTTCAAAGATATACAACGCACCAGTTACGCTAATAATAAATACCACAAGGCCAGTCGCCAGGCCGAGCCAGAGATGAATGTTCCTGATGGTATTTTTAAAATTTCTGTTCTTCATTGTCTAAAAAGCGTAGCCTAGTGATAGGTTAAATCTGCGCCCATTCCCTCTCACATAATTTACATTGCTGCCATAAAACTGAGAAATGGCAGGATAATAAACTTTGTTCAATAAATTCTCTACACCTACCGATAGTTTTAGAGGCTGCGTAACTTGATAAACTGCTGCAACATTAAATAAGTTGAATGCTTTTACCGGACCTTCGCCAATTAAATATTTACCTGCCGCATTGGTTTTAAAGCGGTCGCGATTTCCTACACGCATCCAGTTTACATCCAAACTTAAGTTTCTAATACCTGAATATTTAAGGTAAACGGTGGTTTTTGATGGTGGGATGCGGGTTGTGTTTAAATATACATCTTTCTCTCCGTTAAAATTACCATCATCATCTACATCGCCTTTTCCTTCTACCTGTGCGTAATTACCACCAATGCTCAAATCGCGTAGAACCTGATAATCTGCCTGGATTTCAAATCCATATACACGCTCTGGAATACGTTGAGAGATGTAAGTTCCATTAACTTCTAAAAGATTGGCACCCAGTTTAGAAGTGCTGTAATAATAAGCAGCACTGAAATTCAGTTTACCTACGGTACTGCTAAAACCAGCTTCGTAATTGTTTACAATAATTGGTTTAGTTTCTAACTGCGACAAGGTATTGCTTTTTGCTGCCCTTAACACCCTACCCAGCTCAAACACCGAGAAAGATTGTGCATAACTGATAAAAGGATTAAAAAACTTGAATTTAGAGTAACGAGCGCCAGCATTAAATACTAAAGCATTATAATCTAATTTACCCCCTTGCACCGCTATACTTCCTGCACCGTTTGCACCGGTAGCCAGGGTATTAAAATCGTCTACATCAATGTTAATATTTTCTACCCTTAAGCCTCCCTTTATGGTTAAATCATTAATGAAAGTTGCAGAAGCCTGTAAGTAAGGTGCAAAGTTCACCATATTCATATTAGGTACCCATAAACGGCCATCTGTTAAGCTTTGAGCAGTTTTATCGTTCATTAAATCCAAACCATAGTTCAATTGCATTGGTACCCGATCTGCAATATTAAAAGGTGTATTCAGGTTTACCCTTGCACCCTTTTTTGTTGAAGTAATGGCCGATTGGCCACTGCCGAAAAATGACGCTGAGTTAGAATAAATGGTATAAAAGTCCTGATAATATACATTGGCCGTTAAATCTGTTTTACCGAAAATCTGCTGATTGGTATATTGTAAATTAGCATTATGGTTAAATCTTGTTCCTTCATCTTCACCCAATCTTGTTCCATAAATACCAATAGCCGGCGATTGACCGTAAACACCATCTTTGGTTAGGTATTTAGAATGCTGTCTGGAGCTGAAATAATTATACATCACCTGCAAACGCTGTTTTGGAGTAAAGTTATATCCCAGTTTTACAAAACCATTGTAAGATTTAGTCTCACCTAAACCATACTCAGGCGAAATTACCAAGCCTTCAGCATCACGGAAAACACCGGTTTTTTCGAACATACCACTTACCAGATAATCGAACTTACCTGTTTTGCCGTAAAGCTGTTGCGAAAAACGGTAGCCTATGGTGCTATCGCCTTTTAAGTTTCCTGTAATTCCGGCTTGAGAATAACCTCCGAACGATTTTCCTTTATCGGCTTTTTTAGTAATGTAGTTAATCAAACCTCCTTCTGCACCATTACCATAAATGGCGGTGGCACCTTTAATAACTTCAACACGCTCTATAACCGAAGGATCGATACTGCGGATATCCCTTCCTCCTGCTCTTAATGGTGTAGATTGCGGAATACCATCAATTAATACCAAAACATTTCTACCGCGCAAAGTCTGACCAGAGTTACCCGTTTGATTGGTAGAAAAACCCAATCCAGGTACGCTGTATGAAAGGATATTAGCTAAATTCGGGCTAATTGCAGATTGTGTATTCAATTCCTTTGTTGTAAGCACCGTTACCGAAGAGGGTGTTTGCGACAAAGATTCAGGTCGTCTACTTGCCGAAACAATTACATCGTTAAGTTCTGAGTGCTGCTCTTTTAAAACAATATTTACCAGAATTGTATCGTTTGCAATAACCGATACCACCTGTTCAAATTGATCGTAGCCTGTAATCGAAACCCTGATCTGCTGGTTTCCTGCGGGAACATCCGTTAACTTAAATGCACCGGATTTACCTGAAGTGGTTTTAAGATTTTGCTTTTTAACCTGTATGTTGGCAAGGGGTATGCTGTTCCCTAACGAGTCGACAATTTTTCCGCTAATTGTTCCCTTCCCTGTTTGTGCAAAGAGGGTAACTGTAGATAATATTATAAGCGCAGTGGCGAAAAATTTTATGTAATGGTGTTTCATGCAATATCTAAATTTCGGCAAAGCTAACATTATTTAGACTTGTTAAAAATAATAACTCAAAAAAGATACCTACGTGGTGTTTAATCATTCATCATTTTAAAATAAATAAGGCATAAGATTTAATTTATTTGATATTTGCGTTAAACCGTTTGAAGTAAAAAAATGTTGGAAACAAAGATGAAGTACGCGCTGATAACCGGAGCCAGTAAAGGTATAGGAAGATCTATGGCAATTGCGCTGGCCAGGAGAAAAATCAACTTGTTACTTATTGCCCGTTCGGCTAATGAATTGATTTCTTTACAAACGGAGATCAAAAACCAATATAACGTTGAAGTAGATATCTTGTCGATTGATCTTAGCCAGGTTCAAGCCCCAAAAGCAGTATACAATTGGATAACAGAAAAGAATTACGCCATTAATATCCTGATTAATAATGCAGGTTATGGATTGTGGGGGAAATTTGAAGAATTGGATTTAAGTGCCCAGGTAGAAATGTGTCAATTAAACATGATTACGGTAACTTCATTATGCCATTTATTGCTTCCAATCCTTTCAACAGAAAAAAAGGCTTATATACTCAACGTTTGCAGTACTGCAGCCTACCAGGCGGTGCCAACCTTGGCCATTTATTCGGCAACTAAAGCTTTTGTTTTATCTTTTACAAGGGCTTTAAGGTTCGAGCTTAAAGATGGCCCGGTTTCGGTAAGCTGTTTGAGCCCAGGCCCTGTTGATACAGGTTTTGCCCACCGGGCAGGTTTAGATGCCTTTAACAAAATGGCCGAAAAGTTTAATATGAGGCCTGATGAGGTAGCTGAAATCGCATTAAAAGGAATGTTTGCCGAAAAATCTGAAATTATTCCGGGTTTTACCAATATCATCAGTGTATATGCCAATAGGATCCTGCCAAAGGGATTTATCGAAAAAATGGCCGCAGGGATTTATAAGACTTAAAAGGTCTGGGGTCGGAGGTCTGGAGTATAACGGCATAGAAGCTCAATGGTTGTGCAGTCAGATGTTGATCTTTGCTTTTATGAATTGCCTCGATGCATGAGTGTCGGATGGTAACATCCAACACCACGCATAAAATGGATGGTATAGTTAATACTCTATCCACTCTGTGATTTTTTCTCTGTGAACTCGGTGGTAAAGAAAAGGTCTAGGTGCAGTCAGATGTTACCATCTGACTGATCGTGTACCTCATTTCCATGAATTACTCTTTTCAATGTATGAGTGTAGGATGGTAACATCCAACACCGCGGATTATAATAAAAACGGCTCCAGTAGCCTTTATTTGTACATCTCTGCCCTACTGCAACTCCTTCCAAAAAAAATATTTTAAAAAATTTCATTAAATACGGGAAAGATCTTGATGGCTCAGCAATTGTACAGCGTTTTGCTTTTATTAATCAACAGCATCAAACACTAAGCGGTCTCCTATTAGATCCACGCTTTAACGCATTGCTTCAATTGGCGGGCGATGGCGCGCGTTTAGGTACTGAAGAGAAAGATGGCATGGTGTTTAACCATTACATTAACGGACCAGAAAGCAAATTCAGTAAAATGGGCTGGCATACGGATGGTTTAAGGGATATTTTTTATGGCGCTAAACTAAACCCGATGCTGAATGTAGGCATCCACCTGAGTACCTTAAAACCTGAAAATGGCGGATTAAAAATTATACCTGGCACCCATAAACAAAGTATTTACCAGATGCTCTTTCGCAAAAAATATTTCTTAGATAATAAACCGGATGCTGAAGAGGTATCGATATTGCCCGAAGCAGGAGATTTAACCATCCATGATGGAAGACTCTGGCACAGGGTGGCAGAATCGGCCATTCGAGGCGAGGAAAGCAGGAGGCGTGTAATTTACGTACCCATTATCGCAGGTAAATACGCGCCAAAAAATGAGAATAGTCCAACAGTATTTTATCAGCGCTTCGCCGGAATTGTAAAATAAATTTATGTTATTTGCCCTATTGTTTACTTACCCAAGGGCTGATCCTTTTTTTGCTTCAAAGGGTTCCTAAGTGGATCACGCCCAATATGATGACAGGTATTGGCATGTTTGGATCGCTGATTGTGTTTTTAAGCTTTATTTTGGCTGTTTTTTATGCAAAAAGCTATTTGTTGATCGGAATTTTAGGTTTTATGATCAACTGGCTTGGTGATTCGCTTGATGGCCGATTGGCGTACTTTCGCAAAATCCCGCGCAAATGGTATGGCTTTGCACTCGATATTGTGATGGATTGGCTCAGCATTATCCTGATCGGTTTGGGCTATTATTATTACGCTAATGGTGGCACACAGATTTTCGCATTTCTTTTTGTGGTATTGTACGGTTGGTCGATGATTATTTCTCAACTGCGTTATAAAATTACAGGCTTTTACCAAATTGATTCTGGCTATTTAGGTCCGACGGAATTGCGCGTAATTATTTCGCTTATCTTAATTGCCGAAACCTTATTTACAGGTGCCATTACTTATTTCGCAATTGCTATGGTATCGCTGTTATTGGTTATCAATATTATCGATACGTTTAAACTTTTGAAAGCGGGCGACACTAAAGATGAGGAGGAGAAGGCATAATGACCTGGGCATCTGTTAAACTTTTTCTCAAAGCACAGGTATCTGCTTTTTCTGGAGGCGTTACTGATTATGGTTTAATGATTTTGCTAACAGAATGGTTGCATATTCATTTTACCATTTCGATCTTGATTTCTGGCACCATGGGTGGGATTGTTAACTTTTGCATTAACCGTTTCTGGGCATTTAAAAGCAACGATGGTTATTGCAGTTCTACAAGCGGACAGCTAATCCGGTTTTTTACAGTGGTTTTGGGGAGTATTTCATTAAAATCAGCAGGTACCTACTTATTGCACCGAAGTTTAAATCTGGATTATAAACTTGGCAGGCTTTTGATTGATAGTATTGTTTCTTATGGCTTTAACTATCCGCTGATGAAGTATTGGGTATTTAAAATCAATAAATTAGGCATTTCTGAAGCAGAAGAAGAAAATTATTTTGAAACACTTGGGGAAGAACAAAGAGCGTAATGGCATGCTTCTACCCTCACGGTATGTGCAGTATAATTTTCTATACCAAAATACATTAACAAACGTTTGCGCTTTATTTTTTAAATAAGAACAATTAGATGGTCTCTGATTGTCATCCTTTCAGGCGAGGTACAGCGTAGTCGAAAACCACGATCGCTTAACGAAGCTAAATCTAATTAGACAGATCTCCTTCCCGATTTATCATCCTACATGTTGACACATCTTCTTTATTCTTTTTCGCGTTATGCTAGCTTGCTTTAATAACACACAGGTTCTAACCGAAGAACGCCGTCAATCCCAAGAGCCGGAAAATCAAAAAAACAGGAGCAGTTCAGACAAACCGGCACTAACAAACCTGAAACGCAGTGGTTTTGTGTTCATAAACAACAATTCAAAGCTTTGAAAAGAATTGAACACAAAACGAAGTGCCACTGTTTTTTTGATGTGCGTGGGATTGTGCAAAAAGGCTCATTGCTGGATTGACAAAGCGCTTTGGATACTTTGGCGCYCCAAAGTATCATGCCCCGCGGCAAAGAGCGAAAAAAACCAACATTTGTTCCAAATTATTGTCTCTGAAGGAAGCAAGAGCAATTAATAGCAGGAAAGATGCTGAAATAAATTCAGCATGACGAGCGCCTTAAGAATATATACTAAAAAACAAATCCAGACTAACAAAAATGTGTACACTTTAGCCTTTAACGTAGTGACCGCGCTACAGTCGAGATGACGAACCTTATAAAGGTAAAAAAGATGTCCAGCCCAAACGATGAAGCATAAAAACTGAACACCTTGCCTTTACCTTATTAGTTTAATATTATTTTAGAGTCATTTATTCTATTTTGATTAATTTTCTTAATAATCTCTTCAAATTTCGATTCTTTGGCGACGTACTTATTTAATAAATCGATCTGATTTAAGCCCCTCACCAAGTTGTGCTCAGGATAATTTGTTTTATAGTAAATATCGCCATTTAAGAAATCGGCTATAAACCTTACCGCTTGCATGTAAATCATAAATTTACCCGAATAAATAAAGAACTGTTTTTCGGTAAAGGCCAAAACCTGATCCATTTCTTCCATATAACCTTTATGTATTGCGGCAAAAACGTCTTCTCTAATGGCTATTTTACTAAAATCCTTTTCCTCTTCATTGGCTTCTGAGAGATAAGTACGCATCATATCGCCCACATCGCTGATAAAGTATCCGGGCATTACGGTATCTAAATCGATTACACATAAGCCTACCCCGGTTTCGGCCTGTAACAGTACATTGCTAATTTTGGTATCGTGGTGTACAACACGTAAATTAAGCGCACCGCTATCTACCATGTGTACATACTGCTCTTCTATATTGTAATGTCTGATAATCTCTTCTATAGCAAATTTCGCCTCACTAATCCTTTCATCGCTAGCTTGTTCTAAAGCTTTTTTAAACTGCTCTACACGTAAAGGCAGGTTATGAAAATCTTCTATAGTGGGCTTTAATTTTTGTACATTGAAGGCACAAAGCATCCTGGTAAATTTACCAAACTGCTTAGCAGCGTGGTAAGCCTGCTCAGGCTGATGCACAAAATCAATAGAGCAAGAATTTTCCACAAATGGAAAAATCCTGTAAAAATGATCGTCAATAACCACAAAATCATCTCCATTTGTGGCCGTAATTGGGGCAACAAATAAATATTTAGGGGCTGTTTGATCAAGATATTTTTTTATTGTCTCAATATTTTGAGCAATATTTTGAGGCTGGCGAAAAACTTCCGTATTCACCTCTTGCAAGATATAGGCTAATTTTTCACTGTAAACTTTCCAGGTATGGTTAATTAAGCCCGAGCCGAAAGGTTCAATTTTAAATTTTTCTGCGTTAAGTCCATAAGCACCTAATACTGCTTGAAACATAAGATGGTAATATATATTTGAATAAAAATTGTTCCAGGCAAACCATTTGATCAACCTGAATAAAGTTGCTTATTAAATTATGCGGGTAAGCCATATGGCATTACCCGCAAACGAGACTAAAAACCACTATCGTCTAAAGCGAAAGTATTTTTTCGATCTTTCCATTTTCCTTTTGTAAAATCAGGGAATTTTTGTGGCATATTTCCTTCTTTTAACGATTTGGTAGAAAGTGGCATAATTACACTCATTGTAACTGAATCATAAACGTCAATAGGGGTTTGTTTTTTCTGTTTTACCGCCTGGATAAATCCATTAAATACAAACCAATCCATACCACCGTGACCAGCGCCTACAGCTTCTGCTTGATATTTTTTCCAAAGCGGGTGATCGTATTTATCAAACCATTCCTGAGCCGGATCCCATACATCATCTTTCTTCGATTTATGATCGATGTATACTGATTTGTTTACATCCATCCAAAGGCCCTTTGTTCCCTGTACCCTGAAACCGATAGAATATGGCCTAGGTAAGTGGGTATCGTGACTTAACAATACGGTTTCGCCGTTTGCACAGTTGATCATCGTAGTGGTAACATCACCGTTTTTATAATTAATTTTAGCGTTAGGATGGCCAGGAGAAACTTCTTCTACGTAAGCGGCCAAACCTCTTGCTTTAGAGCTGAACGATACCAGGCTGGTAAAGCTATTTCCCCTGTTAATGTTTGCATATTGCATTAAAGGGCCAACACCATGGGTTGGATATAAATCGCCATCCTGATCGATATTGAACTGCGTACGCCATTGTGCCTCGCTTAATGCTTTTGGCCCGTACTCTACCCCACCACCATAATAATCTTTACCGTTGTTAAAAAGTACGTTTCTTAAATTATGTTGGTAACCACCTTCAAGGTGCACCAATTCGCCAAAAACACCTTGTCTAACCATGTTTAAAGCCGCCATTACATCTCTGCGGTAACAAACGTTTTCTAAAGTCATGTAAGGCATGCCTGTTTTTTCTGAAGTGTTTACAATATCCCAGTGATCTTGAACACTTAAACCTGCAATTACCTCGCAACCTACATATTTACCAGCTTTCATGGCATCAACTGCCTGGTCGCGGTGAAACTGCCATGGTGTTGCAATAATTACGGCATCAATATCTTTACGGTCTAAAAGTTTTTTATAAGCATCTAAGCCACCGGTGTACTCTGTTGCCGCTGGTCTGCCTTTTTTGGCAATATAATTACGACAGATTTTGAGTGAACTTTCCTGGGTATCGCAAATTGCAACAATTTCTACATCGTCTCTTAAGGCACCTTCAGAAATATGGCTCATACCACGTGCACCCACACCGATATAACCTACTCTTACTTTTCCGCTGTCTGATGATGCAAATAAACTTCCGGTTGGCAGGATGGTTAAACCAGCAGCCGTAAATGCACCATTTTTGATAAAATCTCTACGTTCCATTTGTGTTATTTAATATTTATTGTTTAGTTTTTTAATTGATCCGGTTAATACTGAACAAACGTTTTACTTGCTATTYTTTCGCACTTTTTCGCGCCAAATACCACTCACTTACAGCGCATTAATGGGCTAAAGGTTTTTAAAAAGTTTTTGGCTAAAATATAATCTGTAATCTTTAATTCTTCCATTGGCATTATCCTGTCTGGGTAATAGCTTTAATCCATTTATGCTGTAATTTTTACCCAGGTCTATTACGATCTGGTGTGGTGGTTTTGGCGATTTAGATTCCCACTGCGTGTGCCAGATGCTGGTAAACTGCAAATCGAAAACATTAGCCGCATTTCCGTCATCGCCACCCAGTTCTTCACTATCGGCATATACTATTTTCCAATCGCTGCGCGGAATTTCGTTCCCCTTTTCATCAAGCAGTACAATTTCTGCAACCGTGGTATAAGGCTGTCCTTTTTGCTCGGATAGTGCTTCTAAACAAAAATAACGCGCGGTTACAGGTTTAAAACTAACCTGCTGCCATTTATTATCGTTCGCAAAACTGCCTTCGGCATAAGCTTGTTGTGCATCCGAAACCCATTTTTGGTTATCTTTTTTGTGCAGTTCGGGCTGTTTTTCGTTCACCACATCCAAAATGGGTTTATCTAAAAAGCTTAATGCAGGTTTTTCTGTTCCGAAGAGGTCGAACACCACCACTTCATTTTTGCCTTTTTTGAGCCAGCTGCCCGGTACAAGCATGGTTTGCGTCGGCCCGATATTCCAGTACCTCCCCAAACACATTCCATTTAACCACACTAGGCCTTTATTCCATTTACCCATATCGAGGTAAGTATCTTCTAATTTATCGGCATTAAAACTTCCTTTGTAAAAAGCAGCCGCAGCAGGTTGATTGCCAAGCTTTTCGTAACGGAGCGGAATATTTACCTCACCAAGCCTGATGGGATAATTTTTCCAGCCCTTTAAAACAGTCTGTTTTCCATTTTCGGTTAAGTATACCTCGCCATGGATCCCTTTCCGATCGAGCATCTGGTAGCCGTAGTTTACCCTGCCTGTGGCTTCTACCAAAACCCTTAATACACTTTTGCGCGTTCTGGCCGGAATTTCGATGCTGAATTTATTTTTTCTCCTATCCAGTTCGCCAATCTTTTTACCATCAATATATACCAATGCATAATCGTGAATGTCTTTAAACACCAGGTTCGATTTTTGGCCCGCGTTTAAATTTGTTTCGTATACCACACAACCAAAATCCTGGTCTAAATCTTCCATCAGCATTGCGGTATCGGCCAATACAGGTTTAGGCAGGTTTTTAGATAGTACAGCTATTGAGGAGAACGTAACCGTTTGTAATTGCTGGATCTTATTTGCTGCAGGTACATCTGGCAATACCTCTCCTTCTTGCAGGTAATTGGCAAATAACTTACGTATGGCGTAAAACTTTTCGGTTGTATTACCGGCCTCATCAATAGGTGCATCGTAATCGTAACTGCTGGTTTGCGGCAGGTAAGGCGGTGCATTGGCCCCACTGTAAGTACCAAAACTTGTTCCGCCATGCGCCATATAAATACTAAACGATGCTTTATTATCGAGCATGTATTTTAATTCGGCTACAATGCGTTGGGTATCGCCTTTGTGGTGCGGCCTGCCCCAGCTATCGAACCAGCCCGGGTAATATTCGCCACACATTAACGGCCCTGTAGGCTGTATGGCCCTTAAGGCTTTAAAATTAGCTTCTGGTCCGCTGCCAAAGTTTACCACTGCGAACAAACCTTCAGGGTGGTCGTTTTTTAACTGCGAAGGCCCATCGCAATGAAATAAAGGAACGGTAAAGCCAGCTTCTTGCAGATTGGCTTTAATGATGTTCATATAATCTTTATCGTTGCCGTAGCTACCATACTCGTTTTCTACCTGCACCATAATAATGTTGCCACCGCGGCTAATCTGCAATGGGGCAAGCTGTTTGCCTACGGCTAAAAGGTACTTTTTGGCTCTTTCTAAGAAATAGGGATGTTGTGTGCGCAAGCGGATGCTTTTATCTTTAAGCAGCCACCAGGGGAAACCGCCAAACTCCCATTCGGCACAAGAATATGGCCCTGGCCTTAATATTACATATAAACCAACCTCTTTTGCCAGTTTACAAAATTCGGCAGCATCGCTCTGCCCTGTCCAGGTAAACTGACCGGGCTGTTTTTCGTGTATGTTCCAAAATAAGTAAGCACAAACCGTGTTTAAACCCATTGCTTTGGCCATTTGCAAACGTTGTTTCCACTCGGCTTTTGGTATACGGGCAAAATGCATTTCGCCACAGCGTATTACATATGGCTTGCCATTAAGCTCAAAAGATTCGGCACCTATGGCAAAGGTGTTTTCTTTTTGGGCCCAGCTATTAATAGATAAGCTTATTAACAGCCCTAAAACAAGTGTTTTTGTAAGCAAATGGATACGCATTTGTGCTGGTTCTTTTCGGTTTTGTTGATTTGTATTCTTTAAAAGTAGAACAAGCAAACGAGCATTACAACATAAATATCAGCGCAAACGATTGACTAATTTTTGCGTTACCAATTATTTAAGCCCAAAGCAAACCGTCTATTTACTTCGCTTATTTAAGCTGTGCTGCAATGCCTTTAAAACAATTGCCTATTGCCTGGCAAATGGTAATAAAGCTTTTCGCCTTAGCCCTTTTACCGCTATCTTAAAGGCTTTACATTTTAAAGGCCATACTGTAGAAATAATAAAGAATATGAGGAAGTATTTCCACACAGGCAGCGCAAAATGGGGAAATATGGTAAACCAAACTCGTTTCGTTTTAAGCTATAAAAAGTGCACTTATTTTTTTTCAACAAAGCACATTCTCAAAAACAAGTGTTAGAAGTACTTAAAATGGGCTTTGCCATGTAAAACCGATGGAGTAACAAGCGCTTGCCTATTAAACATTAACGCAACATTAAAATTTGGTTAAACTTTTGTCTAACAAGTTATGAGCGGGTACCATCAGCAATAAAAAAGAAGATGAGCATTCGTGTTTATTTATTGTTTTTTCTAATAGCCCTCATATGGAAAGAAAACTCATCACCGAAATCAATATAGAAGACAAAGCCATAACACACTTTGATTCATTCGATCTGGAGCAACAATTTAACGGGCATCATTATTTCGAACTTCGGTTTAAGCAGAATCAGTTTGGCCTGCCGAGTTT
Source organism: Pedobacter sp. 01N416 (assembly GCF_056399685.1). Lineage (NCBI taxonomy): Bacteria > Pseudomonadati > Bacteroidota > Sphingobacteriia > Sphingobacteriales > Sphingobacteriaceae > Pedobacter > Pedobacter sp. 01N416. Next base: position 2,572 of record NZ_JBFTRT010000134.1, on the reverse strand, counting down.
AATCAATCTTGACGATAGCCGCGATTTTGTAGGTAAAACACTTACAGCCTCATTCGGATATCAGGTTAATGGACTACAAGAATTTGCTGGCTTGGTTACCAAGGTAGAACTCGCACAGAACCATGGCTACAATGGCRTTTTAATTGTAAGTGGCTATAGTCCTACTATTTTAATAGACCGTGGTCCGGATTTGGGTTCTTACTTAGATAAAGATCTAAATGAAATTGTAGCCCTAGCCACAAAAGATACCTCAGTAAATGACCTTAAAGTCACATGCAATGCCAGTAGGAAAAAACCTGTCGATTATCTTATTCAATACAAAGAAAGTGATTTTGAATTTCTGAACCGCTTATCGGGCGAATATCATGAATGGTTTTTCTACGATGGCAAACAGCTCAACTTTGGCAAACCAGATGAGCAGAAAGAAGTTGTGCTTTTTTATGGTCGGGATGTACAGAATATTCAGTACGCCATGGAAATTTCACCGATCAAGCATAAACGCTTTGCGTATAACCCTAAAGAGGATGGAATGCTGCACAGCGAAAGTACAGGCATAACACATGACATATACGATCTTGCTCATGCTATACAGGCTTCGAACCGCACTTATAGTAAAACATTTAACCAGCCTTCGCTCATCCGCGTAGAAAACAGTAACGACATTAAAAGCCATGTAGAGAATGAAGAAAAAGCTACCATATCAGAACTTCTAAAAATCAGTGCCACGGGAGATAATGCAGAACTAAGTATTAGCAATATTGCTGAAATTAACATGAGTGTTAAGCAGGGTAATGCTTTTATAACCGAAAGCCTAGGTAAATTCTTGATTACCAACATTCATCATCATATAGATGTTGCAGGCAGATATGAAAATACCTTTACAGGCTTGACAGCCGCCACCGAACGCATTATGGTAAAGAATTATAAAAAGCCAAATCCAAATATACTGTTGGCAGATGTAATGGATAATAATGACCCCGAAGGGCAAGGCCGGATCAAAGTAAAGTTTAAATGGGAATGCCAAACGAATGATATCACCGAATGGCTGAGGGTAATTACCCCAGATGCGGGAAGTAGTGAGCAAGTAAATACGAACAGAGGGTTTGTTTTTATACCTGAAGTTGGAGATCAGGTTGCCGTAACTTTTGAAGAAGGAAATATCGCCAGACCAATTGTATTAGGAAGTGTTTTCCATGGCATTAACGGCACCGGTGGTTACGAGTTTAATCATTTAAAAGCAATTGCAACCAGGAGTGGCCATTTAATAGAGTTTAATGATGCCGTTGGTACCGAAACAATTACCATTACAGATAAAAACCGAAATATTATACGCTTTGATACTAGTGCATCGAGTATTGAGATTTCTGCTCCCGAAAATATCAGTATCCGGGCTAAAAACATAGATATCAATGCCGAACAAAATATATCGATATCTGCTGGAGAACATATCTATAGTAACGCAGGTGGAAATATAAGCAGCAATGCTGGTGAAAATCATTCATTAATGGCCGAAAATATTACCATGGTAGCTAATGATAGTATTAATAAAACTGCTACACATATCGAAAAAACAGCAGAACAGATTAATTTGAATAGTACCCAAGAGAATATTGAATTTCATAGTGCCAAAGAGATCGTAAATAAGAGCGGCAGCAAGGTTAAATTATTTTAAGATGGGAACAATTAAATACATCAGCAAAACAATTACCGAAAATATAGGAAGTGCTAAATGGTTTTCTACCCAAGGAGGTATAAATTTTAATGCGACAAAAGAAGTAATTCTGCAAAGTAAATATAAGATAAAGTATGATCGATATGTGCCCTCAAAACAAACAGGGTAAACTAATCTTACCGTATTAATTAAAAACAAATGTATGCCCATGAATAAAATTGATTATAAATCTTTGGAAAAGCCTTTAAATATGCTTTTCAAGGTAGAAATCTCTGAAAAAACAGCATTTAAAGATGAGTATACCTTTAAACTTTTTGATATAGACATTTTACCAGATAAAACATCGTTTTGGTCTGGCCGTCAGAATATCGAAATTATACGCAAACAAAGTTTGATCGATGCGTTACCTGGTAACGATGCTGATTTATTCGTACAGCAGATTTCTGCAGCATTACATCAATTAACCTTAAAAATTGGGTTTAACGGAATACCAGTAAGTGTTGAAAAACAAAATGAGCTATGGCAAAAATGGTTGGCCATTAGAGAAAATGTGGCTAATACTTATACTGGAGATTGGATCGATTCGACCTTAATAACGGTTGACAAAAAGATGTTACCTAGTGAAGCATTAACCGAATATATCAAGCAAGACTTATTTCTTAACGAATATTTCAGAGGAGTTTATGATGCAAATTTTGTAGAAAACAATTTTAGTCAAAAAAGAGAAGTGTACGGTCTATGTCCTTTCCCTATCCCATTTAACGAAAAGTGGACACTTCAAACATCAGAGAATCAAAAACTGATTAAATTTTCTGGGAACTGGACCAAGAATGTTGATCAACCAGGATTTGATAACTGGTTAAAAACGAAGACAGATAATGATATGCCAGAAGTTAGTGT
>NZ_JBFTRT010000133.1:0-10213 GCF_056399685.1 Pedobacter sp. 01N416 | reverse complement strand
TACTTAAGTGGATTCGAAGCAAAGTTTAATGAACATTATGATAAACTGGTTGAAGAAATAGGCAAACAGGGTTTAGAGAATATCGCATCAAATGTAATTGCCGATTTTACCCTTTACGAAGACGACAGTTGCTGCGAGTGCGATGTGAAAGATTACCGCAATAAAGAACTTACACCGTTGGTGGTGCCAATTTCGCGTTTTGTAGTATATAATCAAAGTAGAATAAACACAGCCAAAATACAGGTGCTCAATAATTTATATCACCCTAGTGATTACAAGGTTATTGTTAAAAGTGATCCTGGTTTAGGTTCAGTAACCTTTGAAGAAGAAATTTACGAGCCTAAACCAAATCTGAAAAAACAGATTTTGGTTTACAGCCTTGATCCGAAAAAGGTGGCAGAAAATAGCCGGGCAATGAAATCTATTATTGCTGTTGATGAACTTGAATATGCCGTAATTGAAAGAGAAACTGGCGAAGAGGTAGGAGCAGCTAAAATTACGTTCTTTATTGGTATGGGCAGAATTCAGGAAGAAACCCATTTAATAAAGGGTAGAGTTGCTTTCGCGCAATCTTACAAGATAGAGGTTTTTGACGAAAAGGGTAGTCAAATTATGTATTCACAAACACCAAATGGTGAAAATTACAGTATAACCGTAGCACCAGGTAATTATTTAATGAGGGTTACCTCAGTAGTATATGGCCTTCAAGAAAGACAAACGAGTGTAAAAGACGCCGATGTAACCGAAAACTTTGAGTTTGGAAAAAACTAATGGTTTAAGAACATGAACAAACACCTCATCCAATCGCAAAAAATGTTGCTCACTGTTGATAATCAACAGGATTGGGAAAAGGTGCAGGCAGAAATCGGCCATTTCTGTAAAACCAGATTGCCGGAAATCTTCAATACCATTTTCGATGAATTTGCCATAAATAATACCATTCGCATCGATAAATTAGAGATCGATTTGGGTAATTTATCTTTAGATAAGTTGATTCAAAATGTTGAAGAACAAATCATTACTCAAGTCTATGGCTATTTTAAAAATCACAATTTTAATAAAGTAAATACTGGTGTTGTTCTAGATGAGAAACTCGGTTTGTTTCTTGAAAATCTGAAGTTTCATCCTGAAACACTTTTAAAACACAACCCAGGTTTATCCGCTAATAGTGGAACTGTTGCTAATGAGTATGAATCGTTGACTTTATATTGTCAAACAGGCTTAAAGCCCTGGTGGTTACCTTCTGAAATTGTTTTTAACCCTTCTGAAATTTTATTGAGGCTTTTCAATATTGATCGAAATCTTTTCTGTCAATTTATTGTAGCGTTAAAGCACAATTCTAGTAGTTATAGCAGATTAATCCAGCTCATTAGCAGGCAGTCATTTTTTTATCATTACCTTCAGTTTAAAACAGATATTATCCTCTTAAAGTATTTTGAACCAAATATTAAGCATGATTTATTTAATGTTATACTTAAGTATTGGCTTGATGGTTTAAAGCAGGATGAACACTTACTGGATACTGAAGATTTCGGGCTTTGGCTTTTCTCGCTGGTGCAGCATATGCCATCATTGAAACCGGCTTTAATAGATAGTATTAAGTTAAGTATCGCTGCCGTTCAGCTCAAAAAAGAAAAGTTGGTACTTCAACGTTTTAATAAATTACTAGCAGCCATTACAAGCAGTAAAGGATTGCCCAAACCTGAATTAATCAGAGAAGAGGAAGTAAGTAAAACGGTGAAAGTAAAGCAAACTAAAGTACTGGATAATGCATCTATCCTAATCGAAAATGCAGGTCTGATTATTTTGTATCCATATTTTAAAAATTTGTTTAATGTTTTGCAATTGCTTAATGCCAATCAGTTTATTGATGAAACGTGTAGACACAAGGCAATAGTGTATTTGCATTATTTGGTTTATAACGAAATGCCTGAAGATGAAAGCAGGTTAATTTTTAATAAAATATTGTGTGGGGCAGATCCGGAAGTGGTAATCAAGCTCAACGAGATCGCATTCACTGAAGAAGAATTAAAGCAGAGTACCGAATTAAAAGCAACGGTGATCAAACATTGGACAAAATTAGGTTCCACTTCGATAGAAGGATTAACCCAAACATTTTTAATGCGGAATGGAAGTTTAATTTTTCGGGAGGGCAATTATAATTTACATGTAGAAAGAAAAGGATTGGATGTTTTGTTAGACACTTTACCCTGGTCATTATCCATAATACGCTTACCATGGAACAATTATTTGATAAATCTGAACTGGTAAACACCACGCTTTTGCGGGGAAACGCAGATGCACTTTTGGCCGAGTTAAACTGGTTTGAAAAAGTGCTGCAGTTACGTAGTGCAATAAATGCAGGTAGTGTTGCTACAGGTACAAGCATTTTTACTGTACAACCGCCAGATTTAAGCGGTTTTGATTCTACTTACACCAGGTTTTTAACTCAGCACCAACTTAAGTTTGCTGATCGGTTTTTGCTTTTTTTGGCAATGGTGAGTCAGAYAAAACCCCAATGTTTAGATATATTTTTGGTTACTAATCCACAAACCGGACAGATATTTACCGAATTTGGAGGTAAAAAGGGAAATGTATTCAGTGGCTTTTTACCTACGGCAGAAACATTTTTGTTTTTATTGGCATCTGATAACTTAATGTTGCGCTTTGATTTATTAAAACTATTTGATGCCAGAAACCCACTTTTTGCTTTAAATGTTTTGGAATACGAGCCACTTCCGCCAGGCGAGCCCATTTCGAGCATTCCCTTACACATTAATAAAAACTGGTTCGAAGAGTTTACTACTGGTGAAAGGAGTAAACCCCGTTTCTCGGTCGATTTTCCAGCTCATTTAATCGAAACCAATATGGAATATAGTGATTTGGTTTTACCTGAGCACACTATAGAACATTTAGAATTGTTAAATTCCTGGTTAACACACAACGTTACCATGATGAATGATTTGGGTTTGAAACATAAATTAAAGCCAGGTTTTAGAACGCTTTTTTACGGACAGGCCGGAACAGGAAAATCATTAGCTGCAGCCGTTTTGGGTAAAAAACACAATTTACCCGTTTACCGCATCGATTTAAGTAGAGTGGTTAGTAAATACATTGGCGAAACAGGTAAAAACTTGGCAAAGGTTTTTGATGCAGCTGAAAATCAGGGATGGATACTATTTTTTGATGAAGCAGATGCCCTTTTTGGAAAACGTACAAATGTAAGTGATGCCAGAGATAAGTATGCCAACCAAGAAACAAGCTATTTGTTGCAAAGGATCGAGGATCATAATGGTTTGGTAATACTGGCCAGTAATTTTAAACAGAATATCGATCAGGCATTTTTACGCCGATTTCAATCTGTTATAGAATTCCCTATGCCTCAGGTAAATCAGCGGGCTATCCTTTGGGAGCAAGGGTTTTCTCCGTTTACCAAGCTGGAAGAAAAAGTAAATTTAAATGAAATTGCCCAAAAATTCGAACTTACAGGAGGCGTAATCATTAATGTGGTGCAGTATGCAACCATGCAGATGCTTAAAGATGGAGGCAAAGAAATAAGGCAAAAAGATATTATAGAAGGCATTAAACGTGAATTAAAGAAATCAGGACGAACATTGTAACAATGAGTACTGCATTGGCATATGGAAATTCTCAAGCTAAGTCTGTTACACATAGCAGGCCTGGGACTGGTTGTGTTCAGGCTAAACTAAAAGTGGGTGCCGTAAACGATCCACAAGAGAAAGAGGCTGATCAAGTGGCCGAAAGGGTGATGCGAATGCCGTCTAATACAGGTTTTGCAATGTCGGGTTTTGGTACGGCTACTTCAGGGATGAGTGTGCAACGTAAATGTTCTAGCTGTGAACAGGAGAAAAAAGTATCGCGTAAAGAAACGGCAGTGATGAGAACCCTTGCCAGACCTTCAATACAACGCAAGTGTGCCAGTTGTGAAAACGAAAAGAAAGTATCGAGAAAGGAAAAGCCTAAAGCAATAGCGCCACCTAAGTTGCAACGTAAATGTGCCAGTTGCGAACATGAGGAGCAAGCATCGCGTAAAGAACAAGAGATTGATGAACCTAAATTACAGCGTAAATGCGCCAGCTGCGAAAATGAAGAAAAATTATCCCGTAAAGCCGAAGTACTTAAAGAAATAGATCAACCAGAAGTATTGCAAGCCAAATCGGAATCGGCTTCTGCTGCTGGAGGCAGTGCACCATCAAGTGTGCAATCTGGTATTGCCGCTACAAGGGGTGGTGGAACTACTTTGCCTGGGCATGTTAGTCGCGATTTGGGCAGTAAAATGGGAGGCGATTTTTCGGGAGTAAGGATTCATGATACTTCCCACGCTGCTAAAATGAACGATAGCATTAATGCCAGGGCATTCACAGTTGGCAATAATATTTATTTTAATAAAGGCGAGTATAACCCAAATTCGCAGAGCGGAAAATTTTTGTTGGCACATGAGTTAACGCATACCATGCAGCAAGGGGCATCCCCAGAAATACAAAGATATAGCTGGGATGAGTTTGCCAATGATGTAGCTGGAGGAGTTGATACTGTAGGTGAAGGATTGAGTGATGCGGCTGGTGCTGTTGGAGATGCCGCAAGTGCTGTAGGTGGAGCTGTATCTGATGCGGCAGGTGCCGTTTACGATGCAGGTGTAGATGCAGTAGATTGGCTTGCAACCCAAGCGGGACAGGCGGCACAGGCATTGGCCGATGCTTTAGGTGTGGATGTAAGGATAACCACCAGTGGTTTAGAAATCGATATTCCTGGAGGTTGTCCGTTGGATGGCCATAGTCAGCAGTTTACGTTAGATGCTATGGACCAGGATTTTATGATCCCAATTTTTGCCATGCCAATCGCTCCAGATGTTTTCATTTCGGGCGAAGTAGGGCTTACGGGTAGTATTACACCAGAAGTTCAGGTACAGATAGGGCCAATTTGTTTTGACCCGACACATATTTTAATCAATCCTTTAACCAGCAACTACAGTATTAGCGGTGGTATTAGCATTACAAGCGCTTTATCATTAGGTGCAGAATTACGGGGTGGAATAAAAGGCGAGCTTAGCTTAAGCGGCATTATACCAGTTGGTCCTGTGCCCGTACCAGTAAGTATTCCGCTCTTAAGTGCCGAAGGTGGCCCAGCTGTATTTGTTAGGGCTATTGGCATGCAAACCACACACATTGGTGGCTCATTATCATATGGTGGAGGTACCATTACGGCCAGTCCTGATATAGATCTGGATTTTGGAATTGCTGCCGATCTATTTGCTGGAGCTTATGCTCAACTGAGCGTGCTTGGTTTTAATCTTTGCCGGATTTACTGGCAACCATACGAATGGCATGGTGATGCAGCAGCCTCACTTGGTTTATCGGGTAGCATTAGCGGTGTGCCTGGTCATGGCATTACGGGGGTAAGTGTGGCTACGCCAACAATTACGGGAATTCCTTTTGACAATGCCGCATTGGCTATTGATCGTAGCCAGGGCTTTACAGATGATTGCCCACTTATAAGTGGCTTATGTGCCATTTTAAGCACTTTAGGTTACCTGCCATCTCAAAATGGTGGTAGCTGGGATTGGAATGCAACCGGTGCTCCTGGAAGTGGCTCTTTTGGTCCTGGGCCGAGATTGGCAGGACCGATAGAAGCTTATCAAAAAGTGCCAGGAACTGCCAGCAAGGCTGAATGCAGAGGTGCTTGTGGGGTAAATTGTGATACCTGCGAACATTTGGGTACCATAACAATTTTTGATCCCGCTACCGGAACTTTCTGGCAATATGATGATTTTCAGGATTGCAATACACATGATGGCTGCAGAGAACACGATGCCGGTTTTGATTGGGCTGCTGATGTTAAAGGGGAAACCGGTAACTGGGCCATGATTTTACCTTGGCACATGGCCGCAAATATTGAATGTGCTTGTAATAACCTGGCCGGAAATTGCCCGGCGTGGGCATTTGGCTTGCCACCTTACGATGGGAAAATGTACTTTGCCACATTTGCAAAACCATTGCCTTCGGCAGGACCTGGAGTAGGCCCAAATAATGAGGTAGGTCTAGATTTTTACCACTATAGCGTTAGCCCACCATCAGGCGATTTTGCTGCAGGAGGTGAGCGCTGGACAGATTATAAAACAGATTGCCAGGCTGAGGCACAGGCCGCAACGGGTGTGCCTGATGATTTAAAATATATCTCAACTTTGCCTGATTCGGTAGCAGATACTTACATTGACCGTGGCAATTTTACTGTCAGACCAAGAATGTCGGTGGTGCATGGTGTAATGTACCCATATTACCATTACAGAAACCATACCGTAATTCCGGTTGGAACCTACACCACCGCTGCGTTATCCGTGTTTTCGCCAACTTGCGATTCCCCATTCGGCTATAACGATGATACCTGGTATGATAGAACCGAACCTTTTGATGATGTAAATAATGAGCATCATTTAGTCTTTATAAGGGGTGCCGAAGGGAATCGGATAGAAATGATGGCCAGTGAGCCAATTACTATAGAGAAATTTTTACAGGATATTATTGATACAACTTCTGATACAGATCCAAAACATATTCAGGCCGTTACCGCACAAAATTTATACCGTACGGGCGTAGCACCAAATCTGCAAAAATTAAATACCATTAAAGTTGATGACAATACGGGTAGAGCAATAGATCCAAGTAAACAAGCAGATTTGGAAAAATACGCTAATGATTTTTGGACAAACTCTATCGCTTTAACTACTATTTTAAGGTCGTTAATAGGAAGAGAAAATTTATCAGATGCTCGAGATCGTTATGCCTTAGAAGGTTTGGCTGGCACCTATGGAAGTGTACCAATACCAAAAGGAGATCAAATGACAGGCGATCACCAACCTCAGGCGGCGGCACTCATTTATTCGGCGGCGCAACCTTATTTCCCGCCAAGTAATCCGATAAAAGATGTTTTAGACGGCAGCCATGCACCTTCAGCCTATGTAATCAATTTACACAAATATAGGCATGAAGCTGGTAGAACTTTTGGACATAAAAGTAATCCGATTTTGAAAGCCTTTACGGCTGCTGTTGATACCATAAGGCACGATAAAACTAAAACTCCTAAACAAAAACGGTCGGATAATGTAGATCTATTGAAAAAAGAATTGGGTGCAGATGTTCAGGCAATGAGGGGAGTGGTTAATCAGGCAGAAAGCCACGATAACTGGAAAGATTTGGGTGAGGTAGGTTTTACAGGTACCGATAAAACCGATTTATATAACGAATTAAAAACGCGTATTTTACAAGGTGAACAAGCTATGTTAGCTCAAAATTTAGATCGATATAAAACATAAGTATGGAAAATCTTGTAAGTAAATTTCAAGCTTTTTTGGACAATCAACAGGGCTTTTTAGTTGATTTGGAGCGTGCAGACAATAGCATATTAACTAAATTAATAGCCAATTATGATAAGAACGATTTGGAGGTTTTCACAGAATCAAATAATGGCTCTGCCTGGGCGATCTGGAAGCATGAAAATGCCTTGCCCGTTGTTTTAATAAGTTCTGAAGGTGTTCCTTTTGATATTGCAGCCAAGGATTTTGAAACTTTTTTGGCACTGTTGTATTATGGTACAGGTTTAATATATCAGTGCTTAACTTTCTTGGATTTTGCAAAACGGATGGGGCAAACAGAAAAGCAGGCATTAAAACGTTTTGATAAAAATTACCTCGAAAAGGAATTGCAAAGATTTCATACAGACTATCCGGATTATAATGCGCTGTATAATTTTATTGATGAACAAGGTGTTGGTAAAATAGAAGATCCAATACAAAGTTTTTTGGCTACTACTAAATTAAGAAAAGCTTTTGGCGAGTGGAAAGAAAGTTTTCAATAGCTAAATAATTAATTTAAAAATTCCTTCTTCACCCATTTATTATCGTTACTTATTTTACACCAGCCATTACTTTCTTCAACGATAAAAACCTCCTGATTTTTTGTAAGTGCAGAAACTTTCGGAAAATTGGTGCCTGGCCCGCTTCTTACATTTAGGGTAGTGGCATTTACTGTTGCCCTGGTTACGTTTTTGGTGAAACTTCCATTTACCCAATGTTGTTGCGATGCTGATATTTTATACCAGCCATTTTTCTCTCCGTATACGCGGAGAATAGCCCCTAAGGTTGCTGGCTCAACTCCGGTAACTTTTTTACTTTGGGCATTCGCGTCTTCCCTAATGTTTAAGCTATCGGCGGTAACTGCAACATATTTTATAATATTCTGCGCAGGTTGTGGAACGACACCATTTAAAGCTGCACTTACCAGTGGTAGGAAATCTTGATTGCAATTTTCAACCTTGTTACCGCCAAAAAAATTAGTGCCCGGGCAGGTTTTATTGTTGCCCGTTCCATTATTTCTTACTCCGGTCGTTAAATTAAACCAATGGTGATAAACTACGTTATCGCTGTTAACTGTGATACCGAATTTTTTACACAGTGCTGCCGTTATCCTTACAATAGTATTTTTGTGTTCAGCGGTCATTAAATCCTTTCCTGTATCGAAGTCCCCAAGATTTTCAATACAAATGGCGTGGCTGTTAAAACCTAAAATGCAAGCAGGTGTATTTTCAAGGTTTCTACCGGTTAAAATTGTACCATCGGGAAAAGTAGTAAAATGTTGCCCGATATCCATCCAACCATTATGACTAACGTGGTAATTTTTCATTCCTTGCTGCAAATCAAAGTGATTATTACCCTTAAAATTGATGTAGCTCGGACTCCAGGTATGATGCTCCTGAATGTGTATGATGGTTCGGGCAACTCTTAAATTTGAAATCCACGTTTCAAATTCATTAATATCCATTTTGGTAAAACCGAATTTACTAGTCATAACAAGATTGGTTTAAGGTAAAACTTAACTGTTACAAGGATGAAAATTTTTGAAATTCTAAATGTTCTACTAAATATACTTAAAGTAGTTTAAATCAATGTAAGTTTTTTAATATCAGTTTGTTGTGTTTTTTTATTTTCTCTTTTAAATTGCCTTTTATCTGTTGTTTTTTTCTTTATCTAAAACTGTAAAAACCTGTACCAGCCTTTCTCCATTTTCATCAACCAGGGTTAAAGTATGTCTACCAGGCGGTGGACTAATGGCCAGTTGATGAAAATTAGTAGTGGTGCTAACATATTCATTATCAATATGCCAATATATTTTAGAACCTGAATTTCTGTGGGCTGCATTAATCACAATTTTGCCTCTTGTTCCATCTAGTTCTAAGGGAATGTAAACTATTGCATTGTTTTTCGGGTAAATTACCTCCATTACACTATTTCCACCCGAAAGGTCGCAGCCACTTTTAAAAGGAGGAAGGGATTTATAGTCGCTATTCTTTATTTTGTAATAATACTCCATTGCTGGCGGCAAAATAAACCAGCTTTTGTGCTGCATATGGGTTATGCTTTCACATTGGTCGGTAACCCTAAATGTGCCTGTTCTGTCCAAATGAACCAATTTATGGAAAGGACAAACGACAGTTTTCTCTCCTGCAGCCGGCACTAATTCTTCTGTCACATTGGTACAATATTCTCCAGCTTTATAACCGCTCTGCTTGCATATTTTTATCTTTTTAAGTTTGGTGGCTGGTGTTTCGAACCATTTTCCATTAGGCAGTAACCTAAAAATGTCAAATAGGACTGGGGCAGCTGCTTCAATTCCTACCAGGCCTGGTCTTCCTTCTCCATCGGCATTGCCTACCCAAACACAAACCACATAATTCGGTGTTAAACCAACAGCCCAAGCATCGCGAAAACCAAAGCTCGTTCCTGTTTTCCAGGCAACTCTTTGCGATGAAGAAAACTGCTCCCATAAACCTTCATCACCTGGTCGCATTACCTCTTCCATTGCATTAAAAGTAGCCCAAATCGAGCCATGGTCTAAAAAGGAGGTGCGCTGATAATCTTTTTCATCTTTATTTTCGCCATTGAAATAGCTTGCAGGTTTATAATCTTCAGGGTTATACAAACCTTTATAGGTATTGAAATGGTTTAACGTACGTACCATGCCCATGTAGGTGTTAGCCAAATCCCACATCGTAACTTCGCTACCGCCTAAAATTAACGATAAGCCATAATGATCTGCTGGTTGGTTAAGTGTTCCTATTCCGAGTTTTTTTAGTTTATCGTAAAAACGTTCATATTTGTATTGTTGCAGCATTTTTACTGCAGGGATTTTTACTGCAGGGA